>JBGTDF010000028.1:0-2320 GCA_041748455.1 Planktosalinus sp. | reverse complement strand
AAGGTCATTTGCAGGTTGTGCCAGTAGGTTGGCCAATCCAAAGGTAAAACTCAAAATTAGAGCCAAAAATAGAGTAGATAATGTTTTCATAATTGTTTGATTTTAAATGATTATGAAGCAAATCTACTATTAGGGCAGGGTATAAAAATTGGTGAATTGACGATTGACCATTTTCAATTGATGGATGGTATAAAAACAAAAAAACCGTTTGAAAATCAATCAAACAGCTTTTAAGTATATGTTTTGAGATTACTTTTTTTCCAGCCACTCCCTCGCATTTACAAACGCTTCCAGCCAGGGAGAAACCTCATCATTTCTATGTTTTGGGTAGTATGCCCAGTTCCAAGGAAAAGTAGAACGCTCTAAGTGAGGCATCATCACCAGGTGGCGGCCGTCATCGCTGCTCATCATTGCGGTATTGTAACCGCTTCCGTTTGGGTTTGCAGGATATTTGTCATAACCGTAAGTTCCCACGATGTTGTATTTTTCTCTGGCATAGGGCAAGTGAAACTTCCCCTCGCCGTGTGCTGCCCAAATACCTAGCTTACTGCCTGCAAGAGAAGAAAGCATCACCGAATCATTTTCTACTATCTCCACAGAAGTAAATGTACATTCAAACTTTCCACTATCATTGTGCAGCATTTTGGGTTTTTCATCGTGGTCTGGATTAATAAGGCCCAACTCAATAAACAACTGGCAACCGTTGCAAACACCTAATGATAAAGTATCCGGTCTGGCAAAAAAGTCTTTTAAAGCTTTGTTGGCTTTTTCGTTGTATAAAAATGCGCCTGCCCAGCCTTTAGCACTTCCCAAAACATCACTGTTTGAGAAACCGCCCACAGCAGCAATAAATTGAATATCTTCCAAAGTCTCCCGCCCTGAAATCAAATCGGTCATATGCACGTCTTTCACATCAAAACCTGCTAGGTACATAGCGTTTGCCATTTCGCGTTCGCTGTTGCTTCCTTTTTCTCTTAGGATAGCCGCCTTGATACGCTTGCCTTCCGGTTGCTGAGCGGAGTCGAAGCGACCGGTAAATTGCTTTGGAAACTTAAACTCCAGTGGCTGCTTTTTATAATTTTCAAAACGCTCATCTGCTTTTGCAACACCACTTTGTTTTCGGTCTAAAAGATGTGAAGTTTTATACCATACATCACGCATTTCGGAAACTGAAAAGCTTTGGGTATGCACTCCGTTTGTTATTTCAAGGCTATCACTTTTAGTAACCTGCCCAATTTTATGAATGGAAATTCCGGCTGTATAAAAGACTTTCTCTAAAGCATCATCCTCATTTGCCTGCAGTAAAACCCCACAATTTTCTGCAAAAAGAAGTTTTATACTATCATTTTCGCTTAACGCGGAAAGATTAACGGAAGCACCAAGATAGTTATCTGCAAAGCACATTTCCAATAATGCCGTAATCATTCCACCCGAAGAAATATCGTGCCCTGCAGCGATTTGATTTTTACGAATCAAGCTTTGTATGGTGTTGAAGGAGTTTTTAAAATAAGCCGCATCGTTAACCGAAGGTGCTTCGTTACCGATTTCATTGAGAATTTGGGCAAAAGAAGAACCACCCAATTTGAAGTCATCTTTACTTAGGTTGAGATAGTAAATACTGCCTTTTCCTTTTTGCAGAACCGGTTCCACCACCTGGGTGATGGCATCGCAATTTCCTGCTGCTGATATTATAACTGTCCCGGGAGAAAGGACATCGCCATCCGGGTATTTTTGTTTCATCGATAAAGAATCTTTCCCTGTTGGCACATTGATTCCCAACGCAATCGAAAATTCGGAGACTGCTTCCACAGCAGCATACAATCGTGCGTCTTCACCGGGATTGTTACAAGGCCACATCCAGTTGGCTGAAAGGGAAACCGATTGTAAGCCATCTTTCAAAGGAGCCCAAACGATGTTTGTTAGCGCCTCTGCAATAGCATTTTTAGAACCTGCAACCGGGTCAATTAACCCGGAAATAGGGGAGTGTCCGATACTGGTGGCAACACCTTCTTTACCATTGTAATCCAGTGCCATCACACCGCAATTATTCAGTGGTATTTGTAACGGACCCACGCATTGTTGTTTGGCGACGCGTCCTGTTACACAACGGTCTACCTTGTTTGTCAACCAATCTTTACATGCTACTGCTTCAAGCTGCAACACCTCGATGAGGTAGTCTTTTATTTTTGATTCGGAATAGTGTAAATCAGTATAATTTCTGTTGATAGTTTTGTCAGTCATCACCGTTTTTGGCGAACTCCCAAACATATCTGCCAAAGCCAAATCCATAGGATTTTTACCGTCTTTGGCTTGAAAAACA
>JBGTDF010000027.1:0-4822 GCA_041748455.1 Planktosalinus sp. | reverse complement strand
TATGTGAAAGGTAACTGCAACATTGGCATTGCCGCCGCTTATCTCAGGTATCTTCAAGGTGAAATTAAAATTGGTGAACCCATCGGCAACCTCATCATCACAAACCTCAAAGGGAGTGGGTATATTGAAGGTAGGGAGGGGCAGCAAAACCAAATCAAACTGTCCGATAGTTACACAACCGGAAATATTACTTTCCACTCTAAAATAAATTGTTTCCCCACCACTTGGGTAGTTCACAGTATTTATAATTGGATTTATATTTGCTTCTGCATCGGCCAAAGTATTAAAGTAATCTAGAGTTACATTAAGCATACCGTTAAGTATCTGTGCATCTTTAGTAGTCAGGTCAAATATCTCCACGCCATCCTGATCGTCGTCACAAAGCTCGTAAGGCGTAATGGGATTACCAATATTTGGAGCCGGGATAACTATAAGGTCCAGTTCCACAATATCATAACAACCTGAATTACTATCTTCTAATCTTGCAAAAACCGTCTGAGCATTGGGAACGGTATTGGTAAATGGACTTATAAGTTGAAACCCAGGTGCCCCAAGTTGTGCTAAAGCCAAGGTAGAGAAATACATAACAAATGTATCCGGCTGGCCATTGATGATTTGTGCATCCCTGTCTGTTAACATAAACTCAGCAAAACCGTCATTTGGAAAGGTGTCACACTCTATTAAATCATCCGGTATAACAGCTATAGGTTGTGGTAAGAAAGTAATGACAATATCATCGGTAACTACACAAGTGGGGTCTGCAGGATCAATAACCTCAACAGCATAAAGCCCTGAGTTTGGGACAAAAACTGTAAATGTAGGATTAAATGCAGATGGTGGTCCTTGAGAATTTCCATTAAAAAACCATTCATAAGTGGCTCCTGTCGGGGCATCAGCACTGGCATCTAAGACAATATTATTATCGGGACATGTAGTCACATCTGGTCCCAATTCTACAGAGAAAGATGCAGAGGTCGTTACCACAACATCATCTGTAATAACCACAACATCCCCATTACAGGTATTTGTGTAAGTAACCTGAGCAGTATATGTTCCTGCAGCACAAACTGAAATAGTAGGTGTAGTCCCTATTACATTTCCGCCTTCATCCAACCAGACAAAATCAAATGTTGGAAGACCTACCGGGGAAAACTGCCACGCTTCATTAGTTGCAGTCCAAGGCGAGTTTGATGTATTTCTGCCCGGAGGTACATAAGCAACAGTACCTGCATTGTTTTGAATACCAAGTGCAGCGTTACCGCTATTCCAAGATGGACATACCGGCTTATCCTGCATATAGATTTCAATTACATTTGAAAATTCATAAAACACAGCCATATGGGTAGCAAGTAAACTATTACAAGCTCCTGAAAACATTGGCACCTGATAATAAGAAACCACTAAAACCCTATTTGGAAATACCCCTAAAACTTCATAACCTATTTCTTCTGTACCGGAAGCAGATGGGTCAATATCATGAACCGGTGTAAAAACATTTGCTTCCGCTAATGTGGGGTTTGTATTATTAGGCAAGTTTTCTGTAAATTGCCACCCGTTGGTAGTATCCCCGGGATCCACATCAAACCGAAGAACTCCATTAGAACCCACTTGAAATTGGGTTTGTAAATTTCCAAAAAAACAAAAATCAAATGGCAAATTATCTACGGCTGACCAAGCATCATCTTGGTTAGGATTTAACTGATTTGCTAAACCGTTAAAAGCAAATGGAGGGTTATAAGGAATTGAAGTTACCGTGTAGTTTTCACTGATAGTTTCAAAAGTTTCCAGATATGTAGCTGTTAAATTTACACATCCCCCACTTGCGCACTCAATAGTTTCATCTGGACCGGCATTAACAATGAGAGAACCGGGTCCCTGGGCAAAAAGAGCAGTAGAAAAAATGGCATAAAAAGCAATAACTAAAATGGGGACGAAAAATTTCATTTTTTTATGTAGTTTTAAAGAGGGAAAATTAAGAAAATATTATGAAATTGTAAGTAAATTAGCTATAAAATATCCAAAAGTAGATTTCTTAATAACTTCAATAATAGCTATCTTTGCCAACTATTTGCCGTATAGGCAAAATGATTTTTAACACTATGGGTTTAGAAAAACAACTAAAAAAAATTGAAGAACTGGGAGATAATCATATAGGTACATCCAGTGAGACGCCTTTGCGGGAGGATGCTTTTGCCTTATCTGATTTGGAAAAAATCCAGTTAATCAAAGACGATGTGTTGCATATTATGGAAACGCTCGGGCTCGATTTAAACGACGACAGCCTGAAAGGAACTCCTAACCGTGTGGCAAAAATGTTTGTAAATGAAATTTTTGGTGGGTTACATCCCGATAGAAAACCTAAAGCTTCCACTTTTGAAAACAAATACAAGTATGGGGAAATGCTTGTTGAGAAAAACATTACGGTCTATTCCACTTGTGAACATCATTTATTGCCTATTGTAGGAAGAGCTCACGTCGCCTATATTTCCAGTGGCAGGGTGATAGGATTATCCAAAATGAACCGTATTGTCGATTACTTTGCAAAACGTCCACAGGTTCAGGAAAGGTTAACCATGCAGATTGTTCATGAATTACAGAAAGCATTGGGCACCGAAGATGTTGCCTGTGTTATCGATGCAAAACATTTATGTGTAAATTCCAGGGGTATCCGGGATATTGACAGTAGTACTGTAACTTCTGAATTTGGCGGTAAATTCAAAGAACTGGAAGTGAGAAGGGAATTTCTGGATTATATCAAATTAGACACGCAGTTTTAATAAATTTTCGGCACGCCTTACATCATGAAACTATACCAAAACCAAAAGCTTCAAATCTACAATTCGATATCCAAAAAAAAAGAAACCTTCACTCCTATAAACGAGGGAACAATAGGTATGTATGTTTGTGGTCCCACGGTATATAGCAATGTGCATTTAGGCAATTGCCGTACTTTTCTTTCTTTTGATTTGGTTTTCCGGTATTTGAAACATCTGGGATATAAAGTGCGCTATGTAAGAAACATAACCGATGCCGGTCACTTAGAAAACGATGCCGACAGCGGTGAAGACCGTATTGCCAAAAAAGCACGCATGGAGGAAATTGAGCCTATGGAAGTGGTACAGCGCTACACCATAGACTTCCACAATACCATGGCAAAATTTAATGCATTGCCCCCAAGTATTGAGCCCACCGCTACCGGGCACATTGTGGAACAGATTGGTATTATTCAGGAAATATTAAAAAACGGTTTTGCTTATGAGCGAAATGGTTCTGTTTATTTTGATGTGCTAAAATTCAATGAAACCAACCACTACGGAAAACTGAGCGGCAGGAACCTGGAGGATATGATTGCTAACTCCCGCGAACTGGAAGGTCAAAGCGACAAGAAAAACCCGCAGGATTTTGCTCTTTGGAAAAAAGCCGAGCCCCAGCACATTATGCGCTGGCCATCTCCCTGGAGTGATGGCTTTCCCGGATGGCATCTGGAATGTACCGCAATGAGTACCAAATATCTTGGAGAACATTTTGACATTCACGGCGGTGGAATGGACCTAAAGTTTCCGCATCATGAATGTGAGATTGCACAATCTGAAGCCTATTGCAATCAAAATCCGGTGAATTACTGGATGCACGCTAATATGCTGACCCTTAATGGTCAAAAAATGGCCAAATCCACTGGAAATAATATTCTGCCAAACGAAATATTTTCAGGCGAAAACACAATTCTTGCCAAGCCATTTTCGCCCACGGTAACTAAATTTTTTATGTATCAGGCGCATTACCGAAGTATTTTGGATTTTTCAAGCGATGCTTTGGAAGCAGCAGAAAAAGGCTATAACCGTTTAATGGAAGCTTTTAAAAATCTACCTAATCTTTCCGCAGGAAAAGAAAGTACCATGGATATTTTAGCGTGGCGACAATCTTGTTATGACGCCATGAATGATGATTTCAACAGTCCCATACTTATTGCACAACTTTTTGAGGCTGCTAAGTTCATAAACTCTGTGAAAGACGGAAATGCGGCAATTACTGCAACAGATTTGGAAGTGCTAACAGAAACTTTTCAAAATTTTATATATGATGTACTTGGTTTAAAAGAGGAATCTTCAAGAGATATAAACTCTACCAAACTTTCGGAAACCGTTGCCCTGCTTATACGATTAAGGGACGAGGCAAGGGCCAATAAAGATTTTGCAACCAGTGACAAGATTAGGGATGAGCTTGCTTCCATTGGTATTCAATTAAAAGACGGGAAAGAAGGAACTAGTTTTAGCCTATAATTTTGCAAAAAAAATACTTTTTGCATTAAATTTACCATTCATAAATTTGAATATTATGTCTACTACGGAAGAAAAAAAAGCGCAAATTTGTTTTCTGACGGTAATCTTGTATTCATTTCTGACAGCTATCTATATTCAGATAGAATCTTATTCTTTTGATTTTTATCTACTTCTCACAACCCTCCCCTTTCTGGTTTATTTTTTATTTTTTTGGATTCAAAAAAGCCTTTTCAGAAAAATTTTTATTTTACTTGAAGGAGTTTATGTATTGTTTTTATTTTTTATAATATTGACTTTAAGCAATTATAATCCCGGAGAGTATTTATTAGAATTCTTTTTACTGCTATCGCATACCTTTATCAGGGTTTCGTCTTTTCTAATTGTTTCCAAAACACACAAACCTATAATCAAAGCGATTTTGATATCACTACTCATAGCATCTGGTATCTATTTCTATGGAACTACCGAATACTTGAGAATTATGTAAAATATGAAATATGTTTCTCAATTTTTTATCGCCCTTATTAATTTTTACCAGAAAT
>JBGTDF010000026.1:0-2209 GCA_041748455.1 Planktosalinus sp. | reverse complement strand
TGCTTTCCTCTAAGAAGCTTTGCAACTTCTGAAGAAAGACGCCCTAAAGTCTGACCGTCAGCATCTACATGCAACCATTCTTTTGTAACGGTAGCTTTGTTTGCAGATACGGTTTTGTAACTTAATGTGTTCACACTAATTCGTTTTATCTATTAAACATTCCTATAAATTCCCTAAATCTCTGCTGAGAATTGGGGTGCAAATGTACAATTATATATTTGATTTGCAAATGCTAATAATTGAAATATTTAGAGCTTTCTATTCCTTCTGCTTTTAGAAAAGAAATTTCAGCAACGAATTGTTAAAATAATCTTAAAAAAATCTTTATTTTGTCACAAATTTTTATTTTTAGTGTCTATACTACTAACCTAACCAGTTACTATGAGACGCTTATTTCTAATCTTACCTCTACTATTTTTTTTTCCAAAGGGCTATTCCCAATCAGAAATTGTTCCTGTCAAAAGAAGCTATACCACAAATTCCATTGGGGAACTTTCAGCACCCAGGATAGACGGGATAATTGATGACCCTGCTTGGGATAAGGTGGATTGGACCACCGATTATATACAAAATGAACCCGATAATGGAAAACCTCCCGTAGCGCAAACCATGATGAAAATCGTGTATGACGATAAAAACTTATATGTTGCTTTTCGTTGTTTTGATTCGCAACCAGAAGCTATTGAAAAACGGTTATCCAGAAGGGATGGTTTTGAAGGGGATTGGATAGAAATAAATTTGGACAGCTATAATGACAAAAGAAGCAGTTTTTCTTTTACCATAACTGCTGCAGGGGTAAAAGGGGATGAATTTGTCTCTAATAACGGAAATAATTGGGATACCAGTTGGAACCCTATTTGGGAAGTAAAAACCAATATTGATGAAGAAGGATGGACAGCAGAAATGCGTATTCCTTTGAGCCAGTTGCGTTTTGGAAATGAACAGGAGCAAGTATGGGGCATACAATCTACCCGAAGGGATTTCAGACATGCAGAGCGTTCTACCTGGCAACATGTGTTGCCCAATTCCCCGGGATGGGTTAGCGAATTTGGGGAATTAAGAGGGCTTATTGGTTTAAAACCACAGAAGCAATTGGAAATTCAACCCTATGTCCTAACACAACTGGACACATATCCTGAAGAAGCCGGAAACCCATTCAGGAAGGGAAGTGATTTAATGTTTACTGCAGGATTGGATGCTAAAATAGGGATAACCAATGATCTTACACTGGATTTGACCATTAACCCAGATTTTGGACAAGTAGATGCAGATCCCGGGGCGATTGCCCTGGATGGATTTGAAATATTTTTTGAAGAAAGACGCCCGTTTTTTGTGGAAAACAAAAACATATTTGATTACAATCTTGGCAGTAATACAGACAATTTATTTTTCTCAAGACGTATCGGCAGAAGTCCGCAGGGGTCAGCCTTTGGACCTGCAGTGGCTTATGTGGATCAGCCCAACAGCACGTCCATTCTGGGGGCGGCAAAATTCAGCGGGAAAACAAAAACCGGCTGGTCTATTGGTGTTTTGGAAACAGTAACTGCCAATGAGTATGCACGCATTATCCAGGAAGACGGTAGCGAGAGCAAGACCCTTGTGGAGCCGGTAACCAATTATTTTGTAGCACGGGTACAAAAAGATTTTAATGAAAACAATAGCTATTTAGGCGGTATTTTTACTGCAACAAACAGAAAGTTGGAAGATCATCTATCCTTTTTGCATAAGGCGGCTTATTCCGGGGGACTGGATTTTAAACATAACTGGATGGAAAGAAAATTTTATCTGGAAGGAAATTTGGTGTTGAGTCATGTAGAGGGAAGTGAAGAAGCTATAACACGAACCCAAACTTCCATAGTGCATCTTTTTCAGCGGGAGGACGCAACCCATGTGGATGTAGATCCCACAAGAACTTCGTTAACGGGTACCGGGGCCCAACTGCGTTTTGGAAAATCAGGTGGAGGTAACTGGAGATATAATACTGGTGCACATTGGCGCTCGCCGGAACTCGAGATCAATGATATTGGGTTTTTGAGACAGGCAGATGATATTAGGCAGTTTTCAAACGTCACAAGATTATTTAATGAACCTACTTCGTGGTACCGCCGGGCAAATATTTTTGTTTTTCAATCCAATAATTTTGATTTTGAAGGAAATCATAACCGCACCATGTATGAAGCCGTGGGGAATATCAATTATATAAATAACT
>JBGTDF010000025.1:0-2779 GCA_041748455.1 Planktosalinus sp. | reverse complement strand
ACAATGATGGAATCCATTTTAATTTGTTTGCCGTTCAGTTCCGGGGTGAAGGTTGTGTACACCCCTTTTTTAGTAAGATACCCGCCCGCACCGCCAAAGGAGTAATCCATTTCTTTCTGAGAGGATAATGCTTCTTTATGTTGGTTAAAATACGTATCAAAAAGCATAGTGCTGTTTGCACCGGTGTCCAGAATATAGGTGCCGCTGCCGCGACTGTCCTTAAGATAAATCAGGGGCGTTAAAAAGTCCAGCGCAAGGTTACTTTCTCCGGTATCTCCCGGTTCGAGAGGGACGATAAAACGGTCGTCTGAAGTGATACGTATTTCCCCCAATGCCTCCAGCACCGGAAAGCCCAGGATGCCGTTTATCTGGTATTCAATCTGCGGGAATGCCAATGCAGCATCAGGGATCACTATAAACACTGCATTTTCAATGGTAATGGAACCCAATGTAAACCGCGGTAAAATACCTATGCGCGACACCACTTTTTCACCCGTAATGGCAGTCACATCAAAAGCGCCGTCTAAAAGCGTGATGCCAAAAGCCTCAGCTGTGGATGCGGTAATGGTAGAAATATTGGCACCTGTATCAAAAACGAATTGCTGCTGCAGGCTGTCCTGAGTTACCATTAGGTTCTGCAATCCGGCTTTGTCGCGGAGTATGGGAACCTCTAGATCCTCCTGCTTGATTACTTTTTGTTTGGGTTGGTCCTGCAAGGCGTTCCAGATAATAAGGGTATTTTCCATATTCTCTTTTTCGTCTGTGGTAAGAAATTCGGCATAATTCTCCAGCACTTGGGCCAGGGATTCTTTGGCTTTTTTATATTCGTAAAAACGGGAATAGGTGATGTGGGTAATGGCTTCTATTTCATATCGCAGGGAGTCTGTCATTTCAGAAGCATGGAAACGCAACAAACTATCTGACTTTGCTGCTGAAGCCTCAGGACGGTTGAAGGCATGATCCAGAAAAACCCCTATGCGCAAGCGCTGGTAGTCTGTCAAATCTTTACTGTGCCTGTCAAACAGGTCGCGAACCTCAAAGTAGTTTTTTACCTGCAGTAGGGAGTCCATTTGCACAAATAGGGCTTCACTATTTATATTTTCCTGTTTGGAGTCTTTACAGGCGAAGATGCTTGTATAAAGAAAAAGCATAATAAAAAGTTTTAGGACGTGGTTTTTTAGGTTTGCTTTCATACTTACAATATTATGGAAATAATTTGAGAAAAGATGTCCGCGAACTTACGGGACATGTTTACATAAAATCTAAATAAAAAAACCACAGCACTATAAAAATGCTGTGGTTACTTTATATATTTTAAAGAAGCTTATTCTACCTCCTCGTCTTCATCATCCACATCATCAGCCATGTCTTCCGGGGGCTGTACTGCTTCCGGATCATCGTCTGCAAAGTCTTCATAGTCGTCCACATCATAGTTTTCCATGGTGCGTTCCAGCTTGGTACTTACTTTTACCAAATAAATGGTTTCGTCTGTGCGCACTTCCACGCATTCCACAGTTTCGCCGGCAGCGTTCTTAAAGGAAATGATGTTTAAATCATCATAGCCATCGGGATACTTTTCGACCAAAAGTTTTAAAATTTCGGGGGTCAGTTTTTTAAAGTCAACTATAATTCTCTTCATAGCAAAAATTACATATCTAATAAGTAGGCAAATATAAGCGGTGCAACGATAGTAGCATCACTTTCTATAATAAATTTTGGGGTCGTTATATCCAGTTTTCCCCAGGTGATCTTTTCATTGGGTACTGCCCCTGAATACGAACCGTAACTGGTCGTAGAATCTGATATCTGGCAGAAATAACTCCAGAAGGGTGTGTCTGTCCTTTCCATATCCTGATACAACATGGGCACCACACAAATAGGGAAATCACCTGCAATACCCCCGCCTATCTGGAAAAACCCGATGCCTTTTTTGGAATTGGCCGTGTACCAGTCCGCCAGAAAGGTCATATACTCAATACCGCTTTTCATGGTGCTGGCTTTTAACTCGCCTTTCAGCACATAAGAAGCAAATATGTTCCCCATGGTACTGTCTTCCCATCCGGGCACTACCATGGGCAGATTTTTTTCCGCCGCGGCAAACATCCAGGAGTTCTTAATGTCTATTTCATAATACTCTTCCAGCACGCCCGAAAGCAACATCTTGTACATAAACTCATGCGGGAAATAACGCTCTCCGTTTTCTTCGGCGTCTTTCCAGATTTTGTAAATGTGCTTCTGCAACCTTCTAAAAGCTTCTTCTTCAGGAATACAGGTGTCTGTTACCCTGTTCAGGCCCTGCTCGAGCAATTCCCATTCCTGTTGCGGCGTTAGGTCGCGGTATTCAGGTATGCGTTTGTAGTGGGAATGTGCCACGAGGTTCATTACATCTTCTTCCAGGTTTGCCCCGGTACAAGAGATAATCTGTACTTTGTCCTGACGGATTATTTCTGCAAATATTTTGCCAAGCTCTGCAGTACTCATGGCTCCGGCAAGGGACACCAGCATTTTTGCACCATTGTTCAACTGGTCTTCATAGCCTTTTGCGGCATCGACCAATGCAGCAGCATTAAAGTGTAAATAATATTTTTCAATAAACTGCGAAATCGCTCCTTTGCTCATATTTGTTTTATTTTATTTTTTTGATTTATCACTCAGAAATTTTTTAGCGGATAAAGGACTTATCACATTCTTTCCGGTTTTTTGTTCAATTTCTTTTCTGGTATTTCCGGCAATGGTCCCACCTTGTTTTGCTATTATTTTATTTTCCTCAAATGTTTCA
>JBGTDF010000024.1:0-2119 GCA_041748455.1 Planktosalinus sp. | reverse complement strand
AAAAAGTACCTCCACCACTAGTAAATTCAACACCCCCAACAGTAACAGTCTCTTCAGCAATACTCACGCCTGCATAAGATAATATTACAGCCATGTTGTTAAGTATATATCCTACTCGTGGTCTGTAATAAAAGCCACCATCATTACCGTCATTAAGACCGAGCGCATACCCTAAATCTGCTCCAAAAAAGAATTGCTCAGAAGCAAAAAACCTTGCAGCAAGTGCTAGGGGTACAAATTGACTATCATCATACTCAAATTCTGTACCGGCAACAGTTTCTGTTTTACCAAAGAAATGCTGATACCCTGTAACACCTCCTAGTTGAAAGGAATCTGCAACAGCAAAAAGGTAGCCTAAATCTAAAGCAGCTCCAAACGAAGAAATATCTCCCGCATCACCCATAGGTACGGCAAGATTTACACCAAGTTTAAATCCATCTTCTTGAGCTTGTGCGGTGAAACCAAATACTGCAATAGCAGCAATAAGTAATACTTTTTTCATAATGTTTAATTTTTGTTAGTTAATTGTTCTATCAAATTTAACAATTTATTTTAATAAACAAAATTTCAGTGTAAAAAATAAGGCAACTGCCCTACTAAAACCAAAAAAGACTGTGTCCGGCACAGTCTTTTTAAAATATATTTATTTTGTTTTATAGAAAAGAAAAACCAAGAGCCAAGGAAAATACCCCGTTCTTACCATCACCATCTTTTACAACTTTACTAAGTCCAAAGTTATATCTGGCGTCAATGCGCAAGCCCAATGGCAAGTCATACCCTGCACCTACAATACCACTAAGGTCAAATTTTTCAGCTTCTGCATCTGCAGCAATCCCACCAAAAGATATCCTGTCATTTACAACAAACCCAAACTGAGGGCCTACCTGTATATTTAAGCCTTGTACTAAATAATATTTTACAACTACCGGTATATTTACATAATCCAGTTCAAACTCGCCGAGATCAAATTCTGCACCTTGCTGTGAGTATAACAACTCAGGCTGTAAAGCAAGTTTATCATTCAACTTTAATCCAAGGAAAACCCCTGCATGAAATCCGGTTCGTGTGTCCAGCCCTTCACCGGCATCATTGATGTTTGCAAAGTTCATACCTGCTTTAATACCAAAATCGATGCCTTGTGCATACGTTGTTATTGCAAAAAGGGATACAAAAGCTGCTAAAATTATTCGTTTCATAATATAATTTTTAAAAAGTTAGTGAAACAAATATAAAACCTAATTCGGCAAGCTTTCTTAAATTTCTACTAATATTATCAAAAAACTCTCCTTACTTTTGAAGTCATGAAATGGAATAACGCCCTTAAAGATTTTCAAAATTACCTGCGTATAGAGCGTGGTTTGTCTGAAAATTCACTACTGAGTTATTCGCTGGATGTAAAAAAACTTATTACGTGGCTGGATAAAAACGAAATACAGGTCTCCCCTGTTTCCATAACGGAAAAAGAATTACAGGAATTTATCTATGAAATCGCAAAAAAAGTAAATCCACGCTCCCAAAGCCGCATTATATCGGGGCTAAAAGGTTTCTTTAATTATCTCATCTTTGAAGATTACAGAAAGACCAATCCACTGGAATTGATAGAAGCCCCTAAACTAGGCAGAAAGCTGCCTGACACACTATCTCAACAGGAGATTGACAGAATAATAGCTTCAATTGATTTAAGCACCCCACAGGGCGAAAGAAACCGTGCCATAATTGAAACACTTTATAGTTGTGGTTTGCGTGTATCAGAATTGATTGATTTAAAAATTTCCGACCTTTATTTTGAGGAAGGATTTATACAGGTCACCGGAAAAGGCAATAAACAACGCTTTGTTCCCATTGCTCCCGGGACCCAAAAATTTATTTCCATTTATTTAAAGGAAATACGGGTACATCAGGAGATTGACCCACCGGCAAAAGATATAGTTTTCTTAAACCGCAGGGGGAAAAAATTGACCCGTGCGATGATATTTACTTTAACGAAGCAGTTTGCCAAAAAAGCAGGAATAACCAAAATCATTAGTCCGCATACCTTCCGGCATTCCTTTGCAACGCATCTATTGGAAAATGGTGCCGATTTAAGGGCCATTCAGCAAATGCTCGGTCACGAAAGTAT
>JBGTDF010000023.1:0-7157 GCA_041748455.1 Planktosalinus sp. | reverse complement strand
GTGGCTCCGTTTACAATCCAACTGGACGAAGATGGAAATGCAAGCATCACGGTTGCAGATATTGATAACGGCAGCACAGATGCCTGTGGAATTGATACGCTGACGATTGACCAAACAGACTTTGATTGCTCACATATAGGTGACAACACCATTACATTAACAGTAACCGATGTCAATGGAAATACATCCACCTGTACCACAGTTGTAACAGTAGAAGACAACATTGTACCGGAAGCCCTTTGCGTGGCTCCCTTTGCAATCCAACTGGATTCCAACGGACAAGCTTCCATCACGGTTGCAGATATTGATAGCGGCAGTACAGATGCCTGCGGAATTGATACGTTGACGATTAACCAAACGGAGTTTGATTGTTCACATATAGGTGACAACACCATTACATTAACAGTAACCGATGTCAATGGAAATACATCTACCTGTACCACAGTTGTTACAGTAGAAGACAATGTTGCACCGGAAGCCTTCTGTGTGGCTCCGTTTACAATTCAACTGGACGAAGATGGAAATGCAAGCATCACAGCAGCCGATATTGACTACGGCAGCACAGATGCCTGCGGAATTGCAAGTATGACGATAAGTCCTTCCGTATTTGACTGTACAAACCTGGGTGAAAACATCGTAATACTTACTGTTATTGATGTCAACGGCAATGCATCCACCTGCAGTACTGTAGTGACTGTAGAAGGAGCTTCAGCACCGGTGGTAACCTGTACAGATTTCACTTTGGAACTCGGTCCTGAAGGGACCGCAGTTTTAACCGCTGAGGATATTGGTTTTTATTTATCGGATTGTGGTACCTTGATCACTGCCATTGATATTGAATTTTTTGACTGTAGCAACATCGGTACTCCTACGATGGTCACTTATTTTGCAACTGATGGTGCGGGGAATAACGTTTCCTGTACTGCTATGGTAACCGTAGTAGATACCTTAGGCCCGGTTATCGTTTGTCCTCAAGACCAAACTGTGGATTCAGATCCAAATTCGATAACATATACAGTACCTGATTATTTTGGAGAAGGTATCGCCGTAACTGCAGACAACTGTACCGACCCCGTATCAATTTTTAGTCAGACCCCCGCACCGGGAACCCTGTTACTGGATGGTACTTACACTATCACTTTGACAGCTACCGATGCCTACGGCAATGAATCGGATTGTTCCTTTGAACTTACTGTGGATACTATCTTAGGAGCAGAAGACAATCGTTTGGACTTTGGTACCCTGACATTGTACCCTAATCCTGCTGAATATACAGTTACTATTGGCAACCCACAATTCATTGCGATTGACAAGGTATCTTTATATGACATCGGGGGCAAATTAGTGATGGACATCCATACTAAAGGAGCGACCGGAAACTTGACACTTGAGGTTGGTCATTTGGCATCAGCGGTCTATATGGTTGTTATAGAAAGCAACAGTAAACAAATTATCAAACGATTAATTAAAAAATAAGAAAAAGGTAGATATACGAAGTTAAAAGTTTTTATAATTTGTACTTTCAACTTTAACCAAAAGTCCGTTTTTTCCATAAGGGAGAAAGCGGATTTTTATTTGTAGGACATAGAGTCTTTTAGAATTCATCAATTATCAATCGCCCCATCTTAATATTAAATAAAAGCTAAATCCTTAAGATGTGTAACAAATAGAAAAATATCTTTTCGTAATTTCGCCCCCTGAAAGCTATTTTATATAGATTTTTTATAGACAAAATGAACCAACCTAAGATATATTTGTCTTCACCGCATATGGGCGGTACAGAGCAGGACTTTGTAAACGAAGCGTTTTCTACTAACTGGATAGCACCTTTAGGCCCTAATGTAACCGGCTTTGAAGAAGATTTAAAAAGCTATCTGCAAAATAGTACCTCTACCCAAAAGCCCTCCCCGCAAATAGAAGTAACGGCATTGAGTTCGGGTACTGCAGCATTGCATCTGGCATTGATCCTTTTAGGGGTCAAAGCAGGGGATGAGGTGATTTGCCAGAGTATGACCTTTTCCGCTTCAGCAAACCCTATAGTGTATCTTGGGGCCACACCGGTGTTTGTGGACAGCGAACCGGAAACCTGGAATATTTGCCCAGTACATTTAGAAGATGCGATTGCCAGCCGTATTTCCAAAGGAAAAAAACCAAAAGCAATTATAGCAGTACATTTGTATGGTATGCCATTTCAGGTGGATAAAATTACAGATGTAGCTGAAAAATATGGGATCCCAATTATAGAAGACAGTGCAGAAGCATTGGGAAGTACCTATAAAGGCAGAAAATGTGGCACTTTTGGGGAACTGAGCATACTTTCGTTTAACGGGAATAAAATTATCACCACCTCCGGAGGTGGTGCTTTAGTTACTAAAAATAAGGTGTTAAAAGAAAGGGCAATTTATCTGGCCACGCAGGCACGGGATGCTGCACCACATTACCAGCACAGTGAAATAGGGTATAACTACCGCTTGAGCAATGTTAGTGCCGGAATTGGAAGAGGACAGATGCAAGTGCTTGATGCTCATATAGGTTTGCGAAGAAAAAACAATGAATTTTACCACCAACTATTTGAAAACACAAATGGTGTGCGTATCTTTCAGGAGCCAAATGACAACTATGTTTCAAACCATTGGTTAAGTTGTATTTTACTGGATAAAACAAAAACCGGTGGTATAGGAAACACAGAAATACGTTTAGCACTTGAAAAAGAAAATATTGAATGCAGACCGTTATGGAAACCAATGCACTTGCAACCCGTCTTTAAGGATGCTCCATATTTCGGTGCAAGTACAGCAGAAGAACTTTTCAATACCGGTTTGTGTTTACCATCAGCTTCCAACCTCACTACAGCTGATCTGGAACGAATAGAAAAAGCAATAAAAAATGTTATGGTAGCGTGATAATTTTTTTTGTTTGTAATGTTATTCCCCATAATTCAACAAATAGAGACCACAGGACGGTAATACTCGTTAGTAAAAAGTAGAAGGAATTCACTATGTTTAAAAGGATAATAAATAAATTAAAGGTAGTTATATTCAAGGGTGATAATCAACTGGGGATCACTAACATTCGTTATTTGCCCAGATGGATAGTGATCTGTATTGATATATTTTTGGTGGTGATGTCCATACTTGCGGCAAATCTTATAATGAGGAACCTAAATATATCTTTTTACCCAACCCTTAATTTTTATGAGCGTTCCGGTATTATCTTAGGCGTAAATGTTTTCTTTTTTCTTTTTTATAAAACCTATGCAGGATTAATACGCCATTCTACCTTTACTGATATTGTAAAATTATTTCTGGCTTCCTTCAGCACTTTTGGGGTTTTGGTGGTTTTCAATTATTTGCATTTTTATTTTACAGGCTCTAAAATCTATATTTTACCGGGCTTGATTATTTATATCTTCTTTTCTTTTTCGCTATTGCTTTTGTTCCGGGTAGTGGTTAAACAGGTGTATCTTCTGTTTAAAGACAATAAAGTAAGCCAATTAAAAAAGCGGGTGGTTATTTTAGGCACCGATGACAATGCCATTTCGGTGGCAGAAGCATTGACGACAG
The DNA here is from genome assembly GCA_041748455.1 of Planktosalinus sp. GTDB lineage: Bacteria > Bacteroidota > Bacteroidia > Flavobacteriales > Flavobacteriaceae > Planktosalinus. Next base: position 3,594 of record JBGTDF010000023.1, on the reverse strand, counting down.
ATTCCATAAGGCCTTTTGAACTGGTAGGTTTTTTATCCAACAATAAAAAATATAAAAACATCCATATTCTTGGTAAGCCCGTAATACGCTATAGAAATTCGGTATGTGAGAATTTAGCGGATTACAACATACAAGGTATATTGGTAATGGGGGATATGCTTTCCAAAAAGAAAAAAAATGATTTGGTGGATGATTGTCTCTCGAAAGGGGTACTAATTTACAATGTACCTATGGTGGAAGAATGGAACCAAAATACAGATCTGACAAACCAGATTAAAACCATACAGATTGAAGACCTTCTAAATAGGGAGGTGATAGCACTCGATAACCAGCTTATTGCAGAAGATTTGCACAATAAAGTAATACTGATTACCGGTGGTGCCGGCTCTATAGGTAGTGAAATGGTGAGACAAATTGCTAAGTTTGAGCCTAAGCTTTTGGTTATTTTAGATCAGGCTGAAACCGCTCTACATGAACTGGAAATCGAAATGCAGGAGTTTTTCCCGGAACTGAATTACATTACAGAGCTTGCAAATATCAGTAATATGTATCGCCTTGCATTATTGTTTGAACAACATGAGTTCGATGTTATTTACCATGCAGCGGCTTATAAACACGTTCCCATCATAGAACGCAATCCGCATGAAGCCATTTATGTGAACATACTTGGTACTATGAACCTTGTTAAGCTTGCCATCGCTAATAATGTTTCCAAATTTGTAATGATTTCTACAGACAAAGCGGTAAACCCAACCAATGTGATGGGGGCATCCAAACGTGCTGCAGAAATGTATGTACAATCCATCCAAAAAGAACGAGGGGTGAATACCCGTTTTATTACCACCCGTTTTGGGAACGTACTGGGTTCTAACGGTTCTGTAATCCCGCATTTTAAAAGACAAATAGCCAAAGGCGGACCGGTGACAGTAACACATCCTGATATTATACGGTATTTTATGACCATTCCTGAAGCCTGTCAATTGGTATTGCAGGCAGGGACGATGGGTAATGGCGGTGAAATATTTGTATTTGATATGGGAAAACCCGTGCGCATCATGGATCTGGCGATTCGAATGATACGCCTTTCCGGGTTAATCCCGAATGAAGATATACACATAAAAGTTACCGGCTTGCGTCCCGGGGAAAAGCTGTATGAAGAACTGCTTGCCGATGACACAATAAATCTACCCACCCACCATGAAAAAATAATGGTGGCCAAAGTAGATACGCTCCCATTTCTGGAAATGAGCAGATTGTTTAAAAATATCATAAAAGCCGCCATGAAAAGGGAAGAAAAAGACGTGGTGCGCATCTTAAAAGAAATCGTGGAAGAATATAAAAGTGAGAATTCCAAGTTTTCTGAGTTGGATGTTTAGGTTTCTCGGTTCTCCTACGTTAAGCCTACGCAGGACGAGGTTATCGGGTTATCGGGTTTGTGAGTTAACGGGTTTCCTCAATTTCTTAATTTCTTAATCACTCAATTCCTCAATAACTCAATCTTCGAACTCCGAAGCTTTTTTAAGCGTAGGGGTTTTCTCATTCACTCAACACCTCATTACCAAAAGAATACGTCAACTGCCGTATGGTTTACTATCCCTAAATTCTACAATTTTGAATGGTAAACTAAAAACTCCGGAATTATGAAACGATTTTTATTGGTATGCCTGATAAGTGCCTACAGCACCTGCTTGTTTTCACAAGTGTCAGAAAAAGAACTCGATAACGTGGGATTTATTCAAATGGACGATGGTAACGGCGGGATGATGTATGGCTTTTCCCTGAATGACAAACTGGTGGGCCCTAATTACAATATCAAAGGGGACGGTATGCGCACTTACAACTACTTTAATACCGAAGGTATGAGCGAAGGTTTTCAAATGATTGAAAATCCGGCGACGGGTGAAATGACCCTTGTGGAAAAAGAAAATGACAAGATGAACGGCAATGCCTTTAAAATGGAAGGAGCCAACCTTAGTTGGGCACAGACCTATAAAGATGGTGTAATCCATAAAGTTAAGGAAGTGGCATATACTTCAGGAGGCAGCAACCGCGAAGGGTGCCGTGGTAACTGTATGGATGGTTTTGGACTTTACCAAGCCGGGGGAGGACAGATTGTAATAGGGTATTTCCATAAATGGGAGCCTGCAACACCCGTAATCCACATATTTAGTAATAGCGATTCCATGTATCAGGGTGCAATGAAAAAATGGGAACGTGAAGGCTTTGGAAAATATACTTACGGCAATGACAAAAGCTATTATATAGGTATGTGGAAAAAGAACAAACGCGAGGGACTGGGTATCTGGTTCTATGAAGACGGCTCCATTAAAAGCAAAGGGTATTACAAGAAAGACGAACTGATCAAAAATATGTAAGGTATGCGCTATCTATACTTTTATCTGGCAGTGTTTTGTCTTTCGTTTGCAGGGATGGCACAAAACGACCTGCATTCCTGGTATGCAGATCACCATCTGGGCATTCAATTCAACACAGACCGCTCACAAGTACTTATTGTGGCACACGACAGGATTACGCTTTGGAACACAGCAGACGGTAGTCTGTTGGAAAGTATGCCTATGGCAAAATACGAAGGACAAACGATAGCTCCGGCAGACTTCGAATTCATCGATGCGGCACCTGACCTTAGCGAATTCATATACAAAGTAAAAGGGACTTACCAGCGCTTTATGCTAGATATAGAAGACCTGGATTTATTCCCTGATTTTCAGGGGAGGCGCATAAAACAAATACTGGGTTATGACAGTGAAGGCTGGATGGTCTTCTTTTCGGAAGGATTTTATCAGGGGTTTTACCGGGTTCAGCAAAAAGGCAACCTTTCCACAGTGGAGTTTCTTTCTCTGGAATATATAAACACCGCAGGAATGAGCAACGACCATAAATACATCCTTTTTACTCGCGATGGTACCTTCCGTTATATGGAAATCGCTACCAAAAAAGTAACCGATACCAAACTTCCGTCAGGATACTGGCGTACCCTGCATTTGCCTCCCGGGGAGGTCACCCTTTACCAATGGGACAGTTCCAAAAAAGAAGGCAGTAAAGTCGTTTCCCGCTATTTTATTACACTGGGGGAAAACATCGGTAAAAAACTGACCGGCAAAGGTGCCCAAAGCAATTTTCAGCATAAGGATTTTTGTTCTGATTATCCATCCTATGTATATGGTGCTACAAATGACACCCATTGGGTAATGAAATACCAGGACAGTGATGCAGCAGGCACCACTAAGTTTAAATATGCACTGGTGTTAGAGAACAGTGCAGATTGCTCTGTTCTAAGAACCATTTCCTTTAGCGAATCCCGTGTTGATTATGAAGCTAAAAAAGGGCAAATACAACAAATCGCACAACAGCAACGTCAGGAAGATAAAGCAAAAGCAGAAGTAATGAAACCCGCCTGGTTTCAGGAGTATATCACCAAGTTCCCGATGCTGCCTGCAAGCTATACATTTGACTATGAAAGGGCAGTGGGGGCAGAGGTAACCAATCTTACTTTCGTGCAAAACGAAAAATACCGCCTCGGTAATCCGGGGGAGTTTGCCATTGGTAAGTTGATAAATTGTGACTCCGGTAACA
>JBGTDF010000022.1:0-1628 GCA_041748455.1 Planktosalinus sp. | reverse complement strand
ATAAAAAGTAAAAGAAAGGCAATTGCCCCAATCAAAAGACTTAACCAGTTAATCTGTAATCCGGCAAAAGCAATGGTATTTTCTTTAAAGAAAGTTTGTAACCCTAAAACCCCGCCGCTGATATTGCCTGCTTCATAGGCGGCATTACCCACTAAAACCGCTGAAAGTATAAGGAGAATAGCCAATACCTTGAACACAGGCGATGCAATTTCTGCCTTTATGGTTTCTGCGAGTCCGTTTCCATAAACCAGACCCAGCCTGGCTGCCATTTCCTGTAAAACCACCGTCGCAAGTATGGACAATGCCATTGCCCAAAGTAAGGTAAACCCAAATTGCACGCCGGCCAGGGTACACACGGTCACCGTTCCCGGCCCGATAAAAGCCGCTGCAACAAAGGATCCCGGCCCTATATTTTTAAAAAAATTACTCAATGTTATGAAGTGTATTCAACGCATATATTGCAAAACTTCCCAGCCAGTGCCCGCCTTCATAACTATCCCCTACCAGGTTTGGGTAAGAATAGGCAACATGTTCATTGGCATTATTTTTAAGATGAGCATACTCCGGATACTTTTTAGCGAGGGCGTATAAACTCCACGCCCTGCTGAAATTGAGCCCATCGAGATGTACAAGTTTTCCATCGGTCCTGTCACTAACTTCGCCCACTTTTAGGGTATAGGAATCTTCTTTTAATTCCGGAAGAAAGGATTCCATCCACGGCAAAAATTCGTCTTTAGAAAGAATGCGAAGCATTAGCGCGACTTCTTCCAGGCAAGGTGATAAAAAATCATAGCCGCTTGGTTCCCAGGAAATGGGACAATTTGCATCTTCCAAATAAAACTCTTTTGCTCTTTTCTCAATAAGTGTTTTTAATTCCTCATCTCCCATACTAACTGCATAATCGTGTGCAAAGGTAAGTCCGAATGCGGTATTAGTATGTTCTCCCACACGAATGGGATATACCAGTTTTGGCAAAAATTCCTTGTAGCGCATCACAATGATATCTGAAAGTGGTTGTAAATTTTTAGCGAGGGAATCTGCCATGGGGTCTTCCCAGATATACAACTCTTCCTGAAGTTTAAGGAGCCACGCCCAACCGTAAGTACGTTCAAACGAACTGTTGACCTTCTTTTCAAAATAGGCAACTTCACGGGCGATTTTCTCTTCGGTAAGGTTATTTGTTAATATAGATTTAATTTCTTCTGCTTTTTCTAACTCCGGGAATTGCCTTAACAACGTGACCATGGACCAATAGCCATGAACGGCGCTATGCCAGTCAAAACACCCATAAAAAACAGGATGTAATACGGCAGGTTCTTTTAAATCTTCGGCACTTTCAAGCACCTGACCCAGTTTGTAAGGATAATTTGTTTCTACACAATGCAATGGCAATTCTACCAATTTATTAGCTTCTTCCAAAGTAAAAGCCGGGTCTGCAAAAGTGAGTGAATTCATGACTTCAGCAGAAGCTTCTGAAGGTGTGGTATTGGTTTTATCTTTACATCCAAAAAACAGTATAACTGTTAAAAATAAAAATATTTTTTGTGTCATTTTTAATAGCATTTTGATTGGTATATGGTATTTTAGTAGTGAACTAATTTAGAGATTTTAAACCAAAACCATGCCTA
>JBGTDF010000021.1:0-5775 GCA_041748455.1 Planktosalinus sp. | reverse complement strand
CATCAGCTCTTTTGGGAACCGATGATAAATCAATTTTCAGGTAAGGCAGTAGATGTCCGTGATGTGGAGAAATATATAAGTGATTTTGATTACGGGTCACTTCAAGACAATAGCAAGGGTTACAAATACACCCTGGAGCTGGCGCAAAGCAGAGTTGCCGTCATGCATAACGAACAGATCACTTATGACAGCGGTTTAATTGATTGGACTTTAGGTTTCTGGCGACCTCCTTATGACAAAAGTGGTACCGCATTTAATCCCACAGTTGGATTAGAAGATGGACCAATAATTTACTTTCAAGACATAAGTGGCAAGCATTATGCTGTTGGTGTGTTATTGAAAATTTCTATAAACTTATAGGCCAAAAGGATGCGTTTAGTTCTAATTTACTTGTTAGTACTGCTTTGTGGAATGAGTTCTGCTTCTGCTCAAGAGGTGACAAATGCATATGTTTTAGAATGCTTTGAAGAATTCTTTGTCATTGAGAATTTTGATTCAATCTATTACACGCACAAGGACGCGAAGCATAGGAGTTTCTTTGTTCTAAGAGAAGGTTCAATCGAAGAAATACTTAATGATTTCCCTAAAGACAAAAATCTGTTTGAGTTGAAAAATGGAAATCTAATGTCCATTAACCCAAAAGGATTAATGTTCGTGTGGGGAATAAGGTATTACTTAAAATTTACCAAGAACATCATTACTGACCGTGAATGCTTAATTGCTTTTGAGGGAATAGACTTTAATGGATTTACTGAAAAAGTGTTAGAACAAAGAGAGATGAAATTTGTAAAGGAAAAGGGTCATTGGAAGAAAGTCTGCGATCGGAAGCTGTAAGCTTTAAAATGAAAAGCCCTGGGGAGACTTGGGCTTTTCTATGATAGATCGATGTCATTCAGACGGTCGAGCGTCTGGGAGTCTTTTAAGAATGTTTAGCTGTTCAGTCTCATCCATGAGATAACCCACCGTTGAACCAAGCTCCTTGGGAGTATATCAGAAATGAGAATAGATTTTTGCACAAGTTAATATCCCATTGGAAGCTTTGGACCAAATTGGAGCCCCAGTTACACAGTAATTTTATACAAGATGTTCCTTGGAAGATACATAAAGATAGAATTAAAAAATATTTACTGGATTTGTATCTTGGATCAGAAGAATTTTAAGGATTATCCTCACTTAGCTTTAGCATTGATCGCAATGATGACTTCTGTTGTAAAGTTTGCGCTTAGTGTCTAGCTTCAATCTTTAGACCGTCCTAAAAGAGGAGGGCTATTTGTTTGTATATTTAAGCTACAAAAACCAAAGCAACAATCCGGTGTACTTTGATGACATGAAGGTGACACACGCTAAATCACATGTGGTTCAATACAATGAATACTACCCGTTTGGTTTGCAAGCCAGTACAAGCTGGACGCGGGAAAACAATACCGGCAATGCCTACCTGTATAATGAGGGAAACGAGTTGAACAGCAACACAGGTTGGTATGAGATGTTTTTCAGGGGCTACGATCCGGCACTAGGCAGGATGTTACAGGTAGACCCTTTTGCATCCGATTTTATGTCACTTAGTCCTTATAATTATGTAGGCAACAACCCTGTTTTGTTAACCGACCCGAGTGGTGGTTCCACTCCTGAATTGCGTGAGTTAACTGCTCTGCTTAATCAAACCGACTTTTCTTACCAAATACCGGGTGGTGGCTTCGGGTATAAAGGGCCCGGATCGCGTAGTTTTTGGAGTAATGGGCATAATAGAAGTGATTGGTCATTTAGCGGGGGAAGTGCAAGTTATATGGCAGAATTTGCCTATACAAATAGCTATGGTGGGTTTGAGGTAGGTGGTTCTTTCTATTTTATGGATGGAAGTCCAATGCATTATGAAAATGGCCAGATGTATACATGGGATCCTACGGGAGGAGATTATGCATACAGTATACTATATGACAAGGGTGGAAGAACCTATAGAAACGATTATTATTATGGTGCTTGGGTGCAAACGCAAGGACAAACGCAGGGAAATGGGCCATACCAAGATGATGAAAATATTTACCCAGAGATTAGTAATTCTTTTAATAGAACTAAGCAAGATTTTATTCTAGCTGAAGGAATTGGTGCAAATGCTTTATTTAATATTATTGGAAATTATTCAGTTACAAGAGGCAAGAATGGTAGGTTTAATTTCAATGTTTCGGCAGGTGGGACTACACCAGCACGAAGCCAAGGTAATGTATTATTCGAGGGGTCAGCTTCTTTAATAGTTGACGGTAAAATAGTTAGCAAAACACCTTTTGTTTACAGTGATGGATATAACATTAAATACCCAGAAGGCTTTTCAAATATTGGGAACCTGTCAATTCAATTGCCAACAACTGGGCAAGTAAGAATTGAATTGAATTTTAGCTATCTCATAGAAATTGGATCAGCTGGGAATGCCCATTCTTCTAATCTGACTGTTCCTATTCAGCTTCGACCCATTGGACTTCCCAGAAATTGAACTCGATAAAAATGAAAAAAAATTCAATCTTATTAATATACTTTGCAATTATTTCATGTGGTAATCATGAAAAACAAACATTAAGAGATGTCGATAAATATCTACCCGATTCGAGTGCTGTAAAATTAAATAACAAAGCAGTAAAGTTGATTGGTAAAATCTCTTCATTGGAAGATTCTTTAAACTTTATACTATTTGATTCAGCAATAATTTATCTTGATCAGGCGATTAGAATTGACAGTTTGTATTTGATGGCATATACTAATAAGTCTCAGTTATTTCGGAAGATGGGTTTATTAGAGAAATCATTGGAGGTACTTAATACGGTGCAAAAAATAAAACCGGGTTTTGCTGAGGTAATAGTTGGGCAAGGTTTCCTCCTTGAAAAATTAGGTAAGGGGGATTTAGCTTTTGAAAAATACAAGCAGGCACTTGAAGCTTATAGAATAAGGTTAAGAGATGACCCTACGAATATAAAAATTCAATCTGATATCGCATTTATATATATCTTCTTAGAAGATCAAAACAGAGGAATAGACGAAATACAAAATTTAATCCTTGAGTATCCTGACAATCAGGAACTGAAGGCTATGGAAGTATTTATAAAGGGTTTTGATAGAGAGAAATTCATTGAAGAATACTAAAAAATTAGGGAATAAATAATAAGGATACTTTTATCCTTCTCACCATCTTAAAAATCAAGAAGCAGTGCAAATAGTGCTCCATTTTCAGACTTTTAAAAATTTTTTAAACGCTTCCAAATACCTCACACTATGTGGGCGGCTTTGTTTATGAAGATACTGCTTTGAAATTTTTCGCATCCCCAGAAGGTAGGATTGTAAAAAATGGCAGTGGGTTTGAATACCAATATGCCATTGCCGATCATCAGGGTAACACAAGGGTGGTATTTACAGGCAACACACCAGAGGAGTACGACCCTTTGGCAACATTTGAAGGTGACGCCAATGATGAATCAGATGAATATGATTATGCAGGTGCAATTGTTACTTTTCCTTCAGCGAACCATACCCCTGGAGGAAGCAAGGTGGTACAAACGAACCAAACCAACAATGTAGGTACTGCAAAGAGTTTGAAGGTATACCCGGGCGATGTAGTGGATGCCGAAGTGTGGGCCTATTATGAGAGTGGTAGTGGATATGGCACAAGCAGTCCATTGGTATCCGTAATAATGGGCGCAGTTTCAGCGGCCTTTGGTGGAGTGATGGGGGGTGGGGAAAGTGGCTTGATTTATTCGGGTGTAAACAATGCCTTTGGTGCATATGGGCTTGCAGGCAATCAGGGCGATAATGTGCCTGCTGCCTATTTGAACTACATTTTGTTTGACAAAAACTACAAACTCCTTGATATGGGCTGGAAACCGGTAACAAGCGCCAGTAGCTGGGCCAAGGCCAAGATAAGTTTTGACGAGCCTATCGCGGTAAAAGAGGAAGGCTATTTGTTTGTATATTTAAGTTACGAAAACCAGAGTAACAATCCCGTATATTTTGATGACATGAAGGTGACGCATTCAAAGAGTAATGTAATCCAGTATAATGAGTATTACCCATTTGGTCTCCAAGCCAGTACAAGCTGGACGCGGGAAAACACCCACCAAAATGCCTACCTGTACAATGAGGGCAACGAGTTGAACAGTAACACAGGTTGGTATGAGATGTTTTTCAGGGGCTACGATCCGGCATTGGGTAGGATGTTACAGGTAGACCCTTTTGCATCCGATTTTATGTCACTTAGTCCTTATAATTATGTAGGCAACAACCCTGTTTTGTTAACCGACCCGAGTGGTGGTTCCACTCCTGAATTGCGTGAGTTGACTGCTTTGCTTAATCAAACCGACTTTTCTTACCAAATACCGGGTGGTGGCTTCGGGTTTAAGGGACCTGGATCAGCGAGTCATTGGAGTAATGGGCATAATAGAAGTGGTTGGTCATTCAGTGGGGGAAGTGCAAGTTATATGGCAGAATTTGCCTATACAAATAGCTATGGTGGGTTTGAGGTAGGTGGTTCTTTCTATAGTTTGGATGGAAACCCGCTTAACTTTGAAAATGGTAGGATGTATGAATGGAATTCTGTAGGTGGGGATTTTGCTTATTCCAAAGAATATGAAAAGGATGGAAAAACCTATAGAAACGATTATTACTATGGGGCTTGGGTACAAGCAAAATCTGTAATCTTAGATTTGAATGGAAATATTAAAAGTTGGGAGAAGGGGGCTAATTCAATTTTTGTTGATATGGGTGATGGTAGCCTATTGGGTTTTGGTGATCGTTTACTTATAGGGAATAAAATGAGCAAAGCCGCCTTTAGTAATGGCCTTTTAAGTATTGTTAATGGAATGAACTTGCCAAAAGGAAAATTCGATCGAAATAAATTGCATAAAGGAGAAATATCTTTGGCAGTACCAGGGCCTGAAGGAATCATCACTTACAATGATGGTCAATATACTAATGAAGCTGCCAATTTTATTAGAAGAGATGGTTTTCTTCAAGTTACCTATAGTCACTTAGGTGGTATGTTCCTAACTGTGGACATTGTGCAAAAAATATTAGGTGTGCATGAATACTATGCACATGGTGTTAGAGGTTTAATACATAATAGAGATAATAATGAAATTAATACACTCGTAGCGGGATATCCTTATTAAGAATCATAATAACAATTAGATATGAAACATTTTTTTAAAAAAGTTGTAGTGGCAGTGATTACCTATGAAGCGAAGGTGCTGCTACGTCGCCATAAGCCGTACGTAATAGCAGTTACTGGCAGTGTTGGCAAGACTACGACCAAGGACGCTATTTATGCCGTATTAAAGAATCACGTCACCGCTCGCAAAAGTGAAAAAAGTTTTAATTCTGAAATCGGTGTTCCACTATCTATACTAGGTCTACCGAATGCATGGAATAGCCCGCTCCATTGGCTTAAGAATTTTATTGATGGTGCTTGGGCGGCTGTTTTCTCAAAAGACTACCCCGCCGTACTCATTTTAGAAACTGGTGTCGACAGGCCAGGTGATATGGCTAATCTCACTAGCTGGCTTAAGCCCGACATGGTAGTAATGACTCGTTTGCCAGATGTGCCAGTCCATGTAGAGTTTTTTGCGTCTCCTGAGGCGGTGATTGCTGAGAAGCTTGAGCTACTGTCGGCTCTCAAACCAAGCGGCGTATTTGTTTACAATCATGACGACGCTAAGCTACAGGAAGTGGTTAACGATGTTCGCCAACAAGCGATTGGCTATAGTCGCTATGTGCCAAGTCACTACACTATCGGTA
>JBGTDF010000020.1:0-3616 GCA_041748455.1 Planktosalinus sp. | reverse complement strand
TAGTAATTTTTAATCTACCCGGCAGAATTAAAATAGGATGGCGGGATGAAATGGGGTATTTATTTAAAAACCTGCCATCTCCACAAGGATTTGGCAGGTTTTATACTATTTGACATAAGGGTTTCTAGCCTTGCATGTTTTTAGCCTCAATACTTAAGGTAGCATGAGGGACTAATTTAAGCCTGTCTTTATTGATGAGTTTTTGCGTAACGCGGCAAACACCATACGTTTTATTTTCAATACGCACCAAAGCATTTTTTAAATCCCGTATAAACTTCTCCTGACGGATAGCCAATTGGGAATTAGACTCTTTGGACATAACCGAACTACCTTCTTCAAAAGCTTTGAAAGTGGGTGAAGTATCGTCTGTACCATTATCCCCGTCATTCATATAGGCACTCTTGATAAGATCTAATTGCTCTTTTGCTTTTTCGATTTTTTCCTGAATCAATACTTTGAATTCTTCTAAATCCTTGTCACTGTATCTTGTTTTGATTTCTTCGCTCATGATTATAATTTTTTAATTACCAATTTGGTTTCTACATCGTCAAATTTTATCTCCAATCCATTTGTAATATGTTCTGTAATCTGAATCTTTTCTGTCAGTGTTTCTTCCTGTATATACCTCCTGTTTTTTTCTACGGAATTTTCAATCAACGGGTGGTATTGAAAAGTAACTTCTATTTTATCGGTTACTTCAAAACCGGAATCTTTCCGAAGGTTTTGGATCCTGTTTACTAATTCCCTTGCGATTCCCTCGCTTCTTAATTCATCGGTAATAGTAATGTCCAACGCCACAGTTAAAGATCCGCTATTTGCAACTAACCATCCTTCAATATCTTGAGAACTTATTTCCACATCTTGGGTCTGCAAAATAACACTTTTTCCGTTAATTTCTAAAGAAATTTCACCTTCCTGTTCCAGTTTATTTATCTGTTTTTGGTCAAATGCAGTAACCGCATCTGCAATTGCTTTCATGTCCTTCCCAAAACGGGGTCCCAGCACCTTGAAATTAGGTTTTATTTGCTTCACCAAAATTCCCGAACCCTCATCGATCAGCTCGATTTCTTTTACATTTACCTCAGATTTTATAAGGGAAGCAACAGCGTTAATTTCCTTTTTATCCTCAGCATGCAACACCGGAATCATAATTTTTTGAAGCGGTTGCCGTACTTTTATTTTCTCCCGTTGTCTTAACGACAATACCAGGGAACAAATCGTTTGCGCTTTCTGCATTTTTCGTTCCAATACAGCATCTATATACTGCGTGTCGCTTTTTGGGAATTCTGACAAATGTACAGAAGCTTCACTTGTGCCCACAACGCTTTCGGTAAGATCTTTATACAACCTGTCCATAAAAAATGGGGCAACGGGAGCGCTCAATTTTGCAACCTCCAGCAAGCAAGTATATAAGGTTTGGTATGCAGAAATTTTGTCTTTTTCATATTCCCCTTTCCAAAAACGCCTTCTGCACAAACGCACATACCAGTTGCTCAAATTTTCCTGAACAAAATCAGATATGGCTCTTGTTGCTTTTGTGGGCTCATAATCTGCATAAAAAGCATCGACTTTTTGAATCAATGTGTGTAATTCTGAAAGTATCCAGCGGTCTATTTCGGGACGTTCTGCAAGTGGAATATTTTCTTCGGAATATTTAAAATTATCTAGATTTGCATACAAACTGAAAAAACTATAGCTATTGTATAGCGTTCCGAAGAATTTTCTGCGTACTTCGGCAATACCTTCCAAATCAAACTTTAAATTATCCCAGGGGTTTGCATTGCTTATCATGTACCATCGTGTGGCATCAGGACCGTAAGTGCTTATGGTTTCAAAAGGATCTGCGGCATTGCCTAAACGTTTGGACATTTTCTGTCCGTTTTTATCTAAAACAAGTCCGTTGGAAACCACATTTTTATAGGCAACATCATCAAATATCATGGTGGCAATTGCATGCAGGGTATAAAACCAGCCACGTGTCTGGTCAACGCCTTCCGCAATAAAATCTGCTGACCGCCAGGTATTTTCTACTTTTTCCTTGTTTTCAAAAGGGTAGTGCCATTGGGCATAAGGCATGCTTCCGCTGTCAAACCAGACATCAATTAAGTCAGCCTCGCGTTTCATGGGTTTTCCGCTTTTGGAAACGAGGACAATCTGATCCACTATATTTTTGTGAAGGTCTATTTTTGCATAGTTTTCTTCACTCATATTTCCGGACTCAAAATCGGCAAAAATATCTTTCTGCATGAATCCGGCGCTAACGGCCTTTTGCATTTCCGCTTTAAGCTCTTCCACAGAACCTATCAGGATTTCTTCTTTGCCATCTTCCGTTCGCCAAATAGGCAAAGGTATTCCCCAATAACGCGAGCGGGACAGGTTCCAGTCATTGGCATTGGCAAGCCAGTTGCCAAATCGGCCTTCTCCTGTAGCTTTTGGCTTCCAGTTGATGTTGAGGTTCAGTTCGTGCATCCTGTCCTTGAAATCGGTTACTTTGATGAACCAGGAGTCTAACGGGTAATATAAAATGGGTTTATCTGTACGCCAGCAATTGGGATAGCTGTGCACATATTTCTCCACTTTGAATGCCTTGTTTTCTTCTTTCAGTTGGATAGCCAACTCCACATCTACAGAGCGTTCGGGCGCTTCCCCATCTTCATAGTATTCATTTTTCACATACTTGCCGGCATAGTCGCCCATCTCAGGCCGGAATTTCCCCTGCAAATCCACCAAAGGTACCAGATTTCCGTTTTCATCTTTTACCAATAATGGCGGTACTTCCGGAACGGCTTGTTTAGCGACCATCGCGTCATCAGCCCCAAAAGTAGGCGCGGTATGCACGATGCCTGTACCGTCTTCAGTAGTCACAAAATCCCCTAAAATCACCCGAAATGCATTTTCAGGATTATTATGTGGCAAGGCAAATGGCAACAATTGCTCATAGCGAATTCCCTCCAAATCTTTTCCCTTGCATTCGGCAACAATCAGGTAAGGAATTGTCCCCTTGGCTGCTGAAGAGGGATCTGTGTTAAATGCAGAAGAAAGTTCCACAAAATTTTCTGCGGTTACTGCATTCACAAACTTTTTGTCAAACTGTTTAGTGACTAAATTTTTTGCCAAAATTAAAAGTGCAGGCTCAAAAGTATATTGATTAAAGGTTTTCACCAGTACATAATCAATTTTTGGACCTACTGTAAGCGCGGTATTGGAAGGCAAGGTCCAAGGTGTTGTGGTCCAGGCAAGGAAATGAGCATCCTCCAACTCCCCCGAAGGGGGAGAGTAATTAAATGCTTTTAAAACAGAGTTTTGAGCTCCCCCTCCTTCGGAGGGGGCCGGGGGGAGGACTTTAAACTGCGCCACCACCGTGGTATCTGTTACATCCTGATAGGTGCCGGGCTGATTTAATTCGTGCGAACTCAATCCTGTCCCCGCTTTTGGGGAATATGGCTGGATGGTGTAGCCTTTATATAATAAATTCTTATTGTAAATCTCTTTCAATAACCACCATACCGTCTCCATATATTTGGGTTCGTAGGTTACATACGGATCCTTCATATCTACCCAGTACCCCATTTTTTCAGTAAGGTCGTTCCATACGTCGGTGTAGCGCATGACGGCT
>JBGTDF010000019.1:0-4956 GCA_041748455.1 Planktosalinus sp. | reverse complement strand
GGCATTATAAACAACCTCAACAAAGTATCTGTTGCATCACAAGTTACACAACCATCTTGGGATATGCCAATGTCTAAAAAAGCCCTATTGTTCCATGTAGTTGTCAAAGCAAGCAAGTATAATGGTTAATTATTAAACAAGCAACGCACAAAAAACTTTGTTAGTATTAGTGGTATTAGACATTATAGTTTTTACATTGGTAAATAATGTAAATCACTGAATTATAGCGATTAATGTGCAGATTATCCAATTAAAACATCACTTAGACGAAAAGATTTTTTAATTTTAAGATTATTTTATACTATTACAATAGTTATCTCCCCCACATGTATCTCCCCCACATGTATCTCCCCTACATGTAAAATTACTTGTATTAATAGTTATTATATTTGGGTTAAGAACAATAATCTATATTAGATTTTTGATTATTAGTTTAATCCTAAATATTGATTAAATATTTAATATAGATTAAAATGATAAAGCAATATTGTTCTCTACCAAAAAAAAAATACGCTGTTCTCTATTAGGACAAAAGATTTCTTGTTAAATTCAATAAAAGGATTTATAAAAAGTTTGGATAATTATAATGTGATCATTTATTTGTTTCAAACCAAAGATTTACAATCTCAAATTACACTTCATTATAACAATTACGCCAGCCCTCCTTAATAAAACAAGCTATGGATTAAGCTGGTTTTGTTAGCATTAATCACAATTCCCAAATTTTTTTATAATAGATTTAAGTACGAAAAACCTATAAGTCGTACAACTAATTAACTTTAAAACAAAACATTATGAAAAATTTAATTATTATTTGCTGTCTAATTATGACAGTAGTATTTATTACAAGTTGCGAAAGGGAAACAGACCTTAATGAAGATTCGATCTCAAACTTACAAACCATTAGCGATCCAAATGCTAAGTCAACAATTACCCCGGAACAAATTAAAGCTTTAGGGCAACAATACCTGTACCCTAGGAGCGGGGGTATTATTGTACTAAATTTTGAGGGTTTAGGAAACAACGACCTTATCAATGATTTTTACGATGGCGGCACCAGTAGTCAGGGATATTCCGGTACAAACTATGGGGTTGAATTTGGAGTTGCATTGGCTCTTATTGATTCGGACGCAAGTGGTTCTGGAAACTTTGCAAATGAACCATCGGAATCAACCATCATGTTCTTTTTGGACGCAAATCAAGCTTTTATGAATGTTGAGGCTGGTTTTATTACAGGTTTTTCCTTCTACTATACTTCTGCCCAAGCTGGAGTTGTTTCAGTTTACGATGGACTTAATGGCACCGGAAATCTACTGGGCACAGTAAATTTGCCAATCAACTATCAAGATAATAATTGCACAGGCGATCCATTTGGAGAATTTTGTAATTTTGACCCAATAGCTGTTCCTTTTGAAGGGACTGCAATGTCAGTTGTCTTCAGTGGAGCAGCAAATCAGATTGGATTTGATGATGTCACTTTTGGAAGTACAACTCCTGGTGCCATTGACAGTGATGGTGATGGGTGTCCGGATGAAGACGACGAAATTATTAACTCTAATATGGAAGAAACCGTAACTATTGATGGATGCGATTCTGGAGTGGAAAATAGAATAACACCAGGTTCTTGTGGTATCACAATGTCTGACGTGATGGATGTATTAGAAGCTGGAACATATCGTAATCATGGACAATTTGTTCGTACAGTTGCTCATGTAGTTAATGGATGGTTTAATGCAGGGTTAATTACATTGGAAGAAAAAGATGCAATAATGTCCTGCGCTGGCCAAGCAAATATTCCTTAATAGCAATTTAAATTTTATAAAGAAGTGTAATAATTTAAGGTCTGTGAAACTCGTGAGGTTTTACAGACCTTATTTTTGAATATCTTATATTTATTCTGATAACCAACTGTAGTCTTCCCTAAAAAAGGGGAAGCTAAATTAAAAAATAAACATTCTACTAATACTAGTGAATTGTAAATGACAATCCTCAGTTAAAGTTGTTTTATATTTTCTATCTTTAATTCGTTTCAAAAACCAGACATCCAATGCATTTAGAAAACTATATTCGCGATATAAACGACTTCCCAAAACCTGGAATTGTATTTAAAGACATCACTCCATTACTAAATGACGCAAAAGCAACCGCCGCTTGTCTGGAAAAATTACTGGAATTAGTGAGCGGTCAAAAAATAGATAAAGTAGTTGGTATTGAATCCCGCGGCTTTTTCTTTGCAACCTTACTTGCGCAAAAACTCAATGCGGGCTTTGTTCCTATTCGAAAACCGGGAAAACTTCCCTATACTACCATTAGAAGAAGTTATGCCCTGGAATATGGCAATGACCATATTGAAATGCACAAAGACGCTATTGAGAAGGGTGATTTGGTTTTACTTCACGATGATGTACTGGCCACAGGAGGCACGGCAAAAGCCGCCTGTGAACTCATAGAAGACCTTGGCGGCAAAATTGTACAATGCAATTTTTTAATGGAGCTGGAATTCCTTAACGGAAGACAAAAAATTTCCGGTTATGATGTACATTCAGTATTAAAGTTTTAATACTTTTTTATGTACACTGCCAAACTCCCCACTAAACGTAAAAAACAAAGTTCCTTGCCAGGAAGCATTCAAATCGATTGAAATAACACCATTTGCATTTTCAACAGAAGTTCTGTAAAGTTCCTGACCTAGAATGGAATGTACGGTGATATCCATTTTACCGGGAATATTCTTTAAATTGAAATTTACGGTTTCTTTTGCAGGATTTGGATATGGTCCTATAATGTTTTGTGCTGCCCATTCTTCCATGGACAGTGTGCCAATGGTAAATGTCCAGTAGCCGTCTGGAGCAACAATGGGTCTCGTCATTGTTTTACCTGAATTAGATTCAGCCCAGATATAATATTCAATTTCTGTAGCACTTCCGGGAACTGTAAGATCTGCACTCCAGTTATCAGCGTCTACAGGAGACATTGTTGTTTCCTGAAAAGTTGTGGTGCCCGTTTCCCGCCAGAAAACAGTTGCTGTATTAATTCCGGAGATATGTTTTATCATTGCATTTATCGGTATATCCACATTAGTATTTACTTCTACTATAGGTTGATGTACAATCCATAGAGGATCTGCAACGCCTATGGTATGTGTGATACAGTGTATGGCACCACTTTGCGAAATTAAATTCTCGCCGGGATTATCCACATCAATACCAATAATAGTATAACCGGGTAGTAAGTCTTCATATTGCTGCAATGCAGGACCATCTACTTCAGGTCTATAGGTGGGAACCAGAACCGTTTTATTTATAAATACGGAATTGGTATAAGTTCTGTAATGCCCTCCGGTATCGGGATAAGCGCCACCTGCACTTGGAGGTGCATCAATCCATTCAATTTTATAATCTGTGCCAAAAGGGCTCTGAAAGGTGGATGTTACATAATCTATATTAAGTTCGATTTGCGGTCCGTCTGCCACACCTGTTGGGTATTTACTTACTAAAATAGTTTCCTCATCCAGCAATTTCATATGCATGTCAATATGGGAAATGGGGTCAAATGGCACTTGATCCATTTTTATATAATTGGTAATCCCCATGTATTGCTCCATTATATTATCAATCTGGGCTTCTGTTTTAGCGGATACTCCATATGGATTTCCCGCTTGATTTTCCTGTAATATAAGTTTAGATGCAAAAGCATTTCCTAAACCGTCAGACATAAAATTGCCCCCTGTGTTCACTAAATCATTAGTTCCTGAATCTGTTATGTAAATGGGAATATCTAAATATGCAGCATGCGCAGACGGCAAAACATCATCAAGTGGCCTGGGTCTGTTATAAATCCAGTCTGTTAGTGCGAGTTCGCCTACGTCTTCAGTATAAACAGTATTACCTGCATAATCACGAATCCAAATACTATTTGTGCCTACATTTAGAAACTCCACATTAGTCATGTCAATACCATTGGAAGTTAAATAATTTTGAACAGAACCGGGATTTTGTGTAGCTATTAAAATTTTACATTCATTTATTGTTGCAGCAACTATTTGAAGTAATATATTTTCAAACTGGGGCGTCCATCTAAGAACAAGGTATTCTACTTCTTCCCATTCCGCCGCAGTTCTTACCGGGGAGGTAGGAGGTGGTGTGATGGAATTGCTTCTAAATTGAAAATTAGTAATTAATCCTTTTTCAGCTTCTGAAAGACCTTTAGGAAGTAATGGTAAGTCTTGCGCTAAAAGGCCTGTTGAAAAACTGAATAAAAAAAAGAAAACAAATAAACTTTTAGAAAAATTTTGCATATCTGAAGTTATAAAATAAGGAAGTAAAGATACACAATTCCAATAAAATAACCATTTAACCTAAGGCGTTTTTAGTTACATAGGCTTTCCAGGCTAATATAATGAGCTGCCATTTTGATGCTTTGTTTAAGTCCAGCTTTTGTTTTGTAAAACTTGGCAATAGCAATTTATTACAAGAAGCCAAAAATCGGAAGAAGGATTTTTTCATTGTGGGAATTTACAAAAAAACCCGGCATATATGCAACAAAAAAACTCTCTTCCATTACCTAGAAGAGAGTTTAAATTTATTTTTTTAAAGACTTAAATCTATAAAGCTGCTACGTGCTTCGCAAGATTAGATTTTAAATTAGCCGCCTTATTATTGTGAATTATATTCTTTTTAGCTAATTTATCAATCATAGAAACCACAGAAGAATACATTTTTGCAGCTTCTTCTTTGTTTTCCAATTCTTTTAATCTTTTGATAGCAGTACGCGTTGTCTTGTGCTGGTATCTGTTACGAACGCGTTTAACTTCGCTATTTCTGATTCTCTTTAATGCTGACTTGTGATTTGCCATTTTCTTTTTCTTATTTGTATCTATAGTACTGTTGTAGTCCGTAGGGGAATCGAACCCCTGTTACCAGGATGAAAACCTGGCGTCCTAACCCCTAGACGAAC
>JBGTDF010000018.1:0-8297 GCA_041748455.1 Planktosalinus sp. | reverse complement strand
CTTTGATTTACCAAACCACGAGCAATGATTATTTGTTCCCATTGCCTAAATTTATTGGAAGACAAATGGTTTATTATGAAGCTAGTGCTTTTAAAAAAGTGTTGAAACTTCAGTTTGGATTTAATCTTTCTTATAATAGTGCTTATTATGGCTATGCTTATATGCCTGCTTTAACGGAATTTTATATTCAAAATGAGCAACAAATTGGTAATTATCCTTATGTGGATGTTTTTTTGAATATGCATTTGAAAAGAGCTCAATTATTTTTAAAATATGAACATTTTAACTCGGGTTGGAATGGGTATGATTTTTATGCAACACATGGATATCCTGCTCTTACAAGGTCGTTGAAATTTGGAATTTCTTGGAATTTGGTGGATTAATGTGGTGTTTCATTTTTGGAATTTGTGTTTGAAATGGTTTACTTTGTAGGTATTAAATTTATTTTATGCAATATTTCATTCTTTTACTTTCTTTGGTTTTTACTTTACATGTTTTTTCTCAGGCGGAAGATGAAAATTTTTATTTGAATGACAATAAAATAACTTGGCAGAAGGCTTTTTCTACTAAAAAATCACAAGAAGAAGTGTATGCTTATTTTGAAAAATCGAAATTGTTTGATGTTTTTAAAATTGATAACAACCAAATTTTTGCAACCTTAAAGTCTCATTCTACTGACCCTAAAAAGACGGGTGTTGCTGGTGTTCCGGAAGTGGTAAATAAAAATGATTTTAAAGGCATGGTGGTTATTCAGTATAGAGCTAAAGAAAAAGATTATATGGTAACGATGACGGATATGGTGCTTGTTGGTAGGGGTGATTTTTTGAAAAAAAATGAGGAGCAAACTTTTGAGGAAAATTATTTAAGAAAAGGGATTAGTGAATACCGCCCATTTTTTGTGAAACAAGTAAAATCGGTTTATAACTCTACGTTTTCGGCTATTTATGAGATAAAGAAGTAAGTTCCACAAGTGGGACGCTTGCGGGAGCGGAAGTTGCCATCACTCTTTGCTAACGCTTCAAACTAAGGACAGAGTGTGTGTGCACCGCACTGTTATGCTTTAGCTTCCGACTAACGGTAAAATTTATTTATTGGTTATCAGTGATTTATAATTTCTATTCATTTTACTAAATTTTGGCTAATCCTCTTTTTCCGTTTGCTTAAAAACTCAACTGTTTTTCTTCGGTAGGTGGATTGTAGCTAAGCATTCTCTCTTTACTAAATCCAACTTTACCATGCACTTTTTTATTTTTTTAACTACTCTGGAATGTTATCCTCAACTGGAACATAATAATAAGGATTTTCTTGCCCAAATTGGTTTGTTTCCTACAAATTGATAAGGAGAATACCAAGGAAAAATAGATGTGGCAGGGTCTCTATACTCAAAAATCTTCATCCAAGCCCTGGTTCTTGTATTCTTTCTCCAAAATCATAACTATTTCCAGCCCCCTTTAATCTCGTTATCTTTTTCCTGTCCTTGGAAACCATAACGGTAATCTGTTCTTGAATACTTACGCCCTGGCATTGTCATCTCAAATGGGTAGTAGTTTACGTACCAAAATTGGATATTCGATTTTTGTTCTACTCGGTTTTTTTCAGGTGTCGGATTTTTCCCTACTACCGTTAAAACTGGTTCGTAATTTTTTAATATGTCTAATTTTTGGCATCCCATTTTCAGGGAGTAAAAGTACATATTTTGATTGGATTTTTCTTTTCAATTGAAGAAAAAAAGCGGTAAGGGCAACAGCACATAATTCTACCTAAAGCAACATTTAAAAACGGTTGTTTAGCTGCCTGGTCATTATGTGCAATTGCCCTTGATTTAATTGATTTCTAACGCCTTTCAGTTGTTTCATTTTTAAAGCTGATGCAAAAAATCCTTTCACTCATTGCCTTTCTATTTTTTACATCATCTTCAAAAACGTTGATGGATGCTGTAAAAAATCAGCTCGATTTTTATTGATAAAGCTTTGGCGGTGCGGTTGACAGTGCGGATTTATCAATAAAAATGAGCATCCAAAGGGGTTTGGGGAATGGAAGATTCCCCAATAAACAAAAAAACCTGCTGCCAGCAGGCTATACACTTGCTTGACCGGAGGGAGGTGTATAAAACTAATTCCGGCAAGTTCCCGATTTTTTCAATCGGGATTTTGCCGAACCGCTTATTTTGTGGGGTGTGCAAGCGAATAAAAAAAAGACTGTTCCCGTAAAAAATAAACTCTCTGGCTTTTTTTTATTGGCTTGCTCACGAAGGGTTGGCGTGTGGTGGCGTGTGTCGGCTGTGTGGCTATTTTACATAATACAAGTTATAACTGACAGCTTTGGTTTTCGTGCGGCTGGATTGCAGGGGCTGCTCTTATAACTCGTATTATGTAACTTAGCTTTGGGTTGTTTTTTCTGGCGTATCTTTTTGTTTTGTGGGTTGGCTTTTGCTCTTTGATTTTTGCTTTTAACCGCTAAAAAATAATTCATTCTAAAAGCAAAAAGCAATGTGCAAAAAGTGCGGTAGGCACAAAAAGTATGACAGAAAAAACAACAGAAGGGATGGCGAGGGGAAGGGCAAAAAAGACAGAGAGAGTTTAGTAAAATACCTTTAAAAATCAATTAAATCATTTTACTAAACGGCTGGGTTTTTTGCCCTGGGGCTTGTGGGTAGGATTATTTTAGTGGATGCAGTTCGTCAATTTGTTCCTGGAGTGTTTCGAGTAAATCGGTTCTGTATCTTTCTGTACTGCTTACATATCTGTGTCCTGTCATGTATTGAACTTGTCTGATATTATGTTTGGTTAGCCAATGAGTGATTACACTTGCCCGGATTTGTTTGGGGTCTTTGATTTTTGTATTCAGCTTTTTTGCTGCTCTCATTAATCTTGTTAAACTATTATCTAAACGATTCCCGCCTCCTGAACTGGTAAAGAGCTTTTCACTTTTTTTGTCAGTCATGGCCAGTAAAACTGGTCGAACTTGTGTAATGTATTTTTGTAGTGGTAAGATTTGTACCGATTCTAATTTCAGGGTTCTGCTGTTGCTCCTGCCAATACTTGGAACGTATACTTTTGCTTCTTCCAGTTTTACGTCTTTTAACTCTATTGCTGCTGCTTCTCCGCTGTTTAATCCTTGATAAATCATCATGCCTAAAATAGCTTTGTTTCGTTTTCCTGTAATGCTGCTTGTTGGATAATTTTTGTAAAGCTGTTCCAGATCCTCCCATTTGATTAAATCGTGTGGCTGCCTTGTGATTGTTCCTTTTATGCGTAATTCTTCGGCTGGATTGTGGGTTACTTTTTCTGTTTGTTGCAACCAGTTGTAAAAATGTTTGATGCTTTGCAGTTTTCCGTTAATAGTGCTTTTGGTATTGCCTCTTTCTTTGTGATGGTCGATGTATGCCAGTAAATCGGTGTAACTGACTTCTAAATAATTGATTTCTTCTTCTGCTAACCAGTCTAAAAACTGCCCTACCATATTGGTATTTCCGTTTACGGTGTGTAATCGTTGCCCTTCTGCTCTTAGGTAATTTTGGAACGCTTGTAATACTTTTTCCTTCTCAACTGAAGAAAAAAAAGTTGTTTTTTCTTTGCTCATTATTCATTAATTAAATGCGTGTACAACTGTGTGCTGTCTAAAGTTTTATGCCCTAAAAACAGGGCAATATTTTCTAATTCCATTCCTGCTTGTAAAAGATGTGTTGCAATACTGTGGCGTAAAGCATGAAGCCCGAAGCTCCTGTTTTGTAGTTCCGGATTTCCGGTTTTTTGTTGGAGTGCTTTTAATCTACATATCAGGGATTGCCCTTGCATTTCTTTTCCTCTTTCACTGATAAAAAGGGTTTCACTTTGGTAGGTTTCATCTATTAATAAAGGTCTTGCGTGATAGATATAAGTTTCTAAGTCTTGCAGTACTTTTAAGTTTATCGGCACATATCTTTCGTGTCCGTTTTTGGCTTTTCTTACATACAATAATCTTCTTTCAAAAAGTACGTCTGATACTTCTAATGCCAGCCCTTCTGCTTTCCGAACTCCACAACCGTAATAAACGCCTAACATGGCTCTGTCTCGCATTCCTATTGGGCTGTTATCTGTTGCATTGTAGAGTTGCTGTATTTCTTGTTTGGTTAGGGTTTCTCGTTTGGGGATTTCTTCTTCTTTTAGCTTTTTCAGCTTGATATTTAATGTTCCTTGTCCTGTAGCTTTAAGGTATTTACTTAGTTTTTGGATGGTATCTATTTGCTTGTTTACGTGGGCTATGCTTAATCCTCCTGCTCTCCTTTGGTTGGGTCTATTTTTAAAGTAATGAATAAAGTCGTTTACTAATTCTGCTGTTATTTTTGTTACTTCTGTTACTCCGTTTTTTTCAAGCCATTGTAAAAATTCTCGTAGTTGTCTGGGCATTCCGTAAACCGTACTTCTTGCATAGCCTAATGTTTCTAACCACTGGGCAAAGCCTTTTTCTAATCTTCTGTATTGTACTGTTTTTAATGTTGTTGATTTTTTACCCTCTTGCATTTCTGATATTTTTTGGACTACTGACTTAACTTGTTGGTTTTCTTTTGTTTCAGTAGTCCACTTTTAAAATGGGCTACTGTGGTCTACTGGACTACTTTTTATTTTTAATTCGTTCCAGTGCTTCATCTAAGGCAGTTTTGATATTGTTTTGTAACTGGCTGTATTCTTCATAACTGACTACTTCATATTCATAGCCTTTTCGGAACTTATCTCCTCCAACTATTTTAATGTAATCATTGGCTTGTAATTGATACAGATTGCGTTTTAATGTGGTTGTGCTTACTCTTAATACTGCTCTGATTTCCTTTGCGTAAAAGCTTTGTTTCTTTTCCTTTTTTAAATGGGCTTTCAGTACTTCAAAAAAGGTTCTACATGCTCCGCTTAATTCGTCTGCTTTTGCCAGTAATACATCTTTTAAAAGGGCGTTGGCTGCTGCAATATCATCCAAATTGGTTTCAATAAATTGTTCGCCTGTCCCGGTATCTGTTTTTACTTCTCTCTGATATTGATGATAGAAAGTTACACACTCAATGAACTGTAAATAATGGGCATTGCTACGCAAGGGTTTAAATACTTCTTGTGGTATTTTTAGTTGTTTGGCATAGGGGTTTTTTACTGCTATGGGCTTCAATAAACTTTGCATATCCTTAAACAACTCTTTGATTTTGGTTTCTTGTTGGTGGTCGATTTCTCTTGCACTTAAAGCCCGTTGGTAATCCATTATTTTCTCCTGGTGCTGTTTGCTGTTATCTCGGTAAATCAATAAAGAACGGTTGGCATTATCTTCGTAAACTTTCTCTTTAGTGGTGGTTCCTGCTACGCATATCGGACCTTCAACCAGTAGCGGTATGGTACTCATATTGCCTTTGCTGTTTTTTACTACTACTCGTTTACTTATCCGTTTTTTACTCATTAATTCCCGTAATGGCAGCAATACATTTTCCGCTCCGTCCATATCTTCTATGAGGATTAATTTGTGTTGCAGCTCGGTTTGGTTGAAGTAGTAAAAGGCATTATCGGATAGTACCGTAATTTCAATAATTTCTTGTTCCGGGATGAGTTCTGCTATCTTTTCTTGCAGGTAGGTTTTTCCTGTTCCCGATGCTCCTAAGCTGATAATGTGCAAGGGTTGTTCTCTTAATCGACTGGTAAAAGCAATGTACATCAAAAGCCTGTTTACTTCTTCGCCAATAATACCCGCTTTGCCAATAGCCTCGTTGGTTCTTTTGAGTAGTTTCGGGGCTTTGAGGTAATCTAATGCGGTTTGTTTTTGAGCTGCTGTAAGGATTCTAAATTTTGGTTTCTGCTCTTGTTTGGATTCTATTTTGCCGATTCTGTACTTTTCCAGTTCTTCTATCAGCTCAGCAATGATGATGCGGATTTCTGTTGTGCCTACTTCCAGTTTTTCGGCTGCTGTTCTACCAAATTTTTCTACAAAATTATCATTGTATAAGTCCAGTCCGCTTTGTCTAATGCTGTGTAATGGGCTTAGTTTAGGTACTCTTTCCAGTAATAAAGTTACTCGTAAGCGGTCGATTTGCTGCAAACTGATTCCTCCTAACAAGGTGCATTTTAAATCTCCTTTTTGATAGGTAATGTAATCTTCATTGATAGCATTGAATACAGAAGAAAAGCCCTCCTGAACTGGCAAAACTGCATCATTTCTTTGTTCTGTTGTTCCGATTATTTCGGAATCAATCGAAGATAAAGAGGGTTGATTTGCTTTTGCCGAACCATTCAAGTAGGGCTTTCTATTTCGTAATAATTCCGTTAATATTTCTGGACTATGTCCATCCAGTAAACTATTGATGTCTTCGCCTTGTGGAGTGGCTACTGTTGAGATTTGTATCATTTATTTTGAATTTAATAATTCTGCGAGTTGTGTTTTGTACTTCTCTGTTGCTTTTGCTCCTGCTTCGTCTCCGTCTAACCAAATCACTATTTCTTTTAAGTGTTTCAGTTCCTGTATTGCTTGGGTGTGTTCCTCTGTTAGTCCGTTTGTTCCGTACAGGGCAAGGATTTCATATTCTGCGGTAATTTCTTCCTGTTGCAATAGTGTGGCTGCATCAATTACACTTTCTGTGAAAATGAGTTTTCTTGTTTCTGCAGGTGGATATTTTGGATAAAGTCCTTTTCGATTGGCTGTGTAGTAATGCCCTTTGGTTAGGCTTCTACCGTACAAACTCACTACATTGTTGTACTTGTCTTTTAACGGGAAGATGATACAGTTTTTGAGTTGGTGGTAGGTTTCTGCATTGTAACCAATTTCAAGTTTTCCGATGTGTAGGTTTCTTTCTTCAATGTACTGCTTTGCTCTCGGGCTTTTGTTGATGTTTTGTTTCAGCTTCAGGAAGATGTCGTTTAAACTTTCCATTTTGATTCCCAGTAGTTCTTTGGCTTTGATGATTGCTTGGTGTTTACCTTGTTTTTCCTGCAATTCAATAAACTGTATTTGGTCGCCTGTTCCTGCTATGCAATTGGAACTAAAACAGCAATAGGTATTTGATTTTGGGTAAATCTGTAAACTCGGGGTTTTGTCATTATGGAAAGGGCATTTTGCCATGTTGTTTTTGTCCGGTTTTATTCCGTAGTAATCCAGTACCGTTTGTATTGAGAGCTGCTGTTTTATTTCCTTGATTTCCATATTACAGAGGTTTTATGATGAGTTGATTTTGACTTACCGTTATTTCTACTTCTGCTCCCGGTTTAAATCCGTTTTCGGCTAACCAGTTTCCGTTTACTCGCAGTTCTGGAACTGTTTTTTGATTACCCCAAGTCAGTTGCCTTGTCTTAGGTTGGAGCTTGATTTTTCGTTTTTCTGCCATTGTTGAAAAAAGTTTTAATAACACTAATCGGTGTCAAAAATAACTATTCGGTTTTAAATAACAAAATTATTTAGATTTTGTTAACACTAAATAGTTTCATAAATTTGCAAACATTCAGTATTAACAGTTATTTTCAACACTTATGAGTTTTGGTAAACGATTATTGGAAGCCCGCAAAAAGAAAGGGTTTTCACAGGAAGAAGTAGCAAAGAGGTTAAATACCAAGGCTCCTGTTATTGGCAGATATGAAAGAGATGAAGCTAAACCAAGTATTGAAGCTGCTGCAAGGTTAGCCAGCTTACTGGACGTGTCTTTGGATTACCTGGTCGGTAATTCGGATATTGAAGTAAATGCCGATATGCTCAAAAGAGTACTGGAACTGCAAACGCTTTCCGAGGATGATAAAAATACTGCCCTTAAATTACTGGATGCTTTTTTGAGAGATACTAAAACCAAACAGGCTTACACTAAATAATAAAGCCTCTGATTTCTCAGAGGCTTTTAAAATATCGCCATTTAACTATAACAGGAAGTAAAAACCCAAGCACCCCACTAAACATTAGTAACACAGTTCTAAATGGGGTGTATTTCAAATCAGTAAAATAATAACCACAAAAAAGAATACAAGCGAAAAGCAAGGAAAGGGAATGTGTCTTTTTGCTTTTTGAATACTCATGTATTGCTGACAAAATAAAAGCGATTACTCCAAATAAAACAACCGAATATCTCACTGTAATCCCCCAATGCAGAGAGCCTTTAGATGTATTAAATAGAAATGAAGCCAAACGAACTCCTACCTCATGGATTAACACAAAAATTAAAAGATGAATAACAAGCATCAATATGATTTTTAATATCCCTCTCATGGCTTTATTCTGTCTCTAAATTACTCGGAGAATAATCAGTTTTTTTGAGGTCATAATCATCACCAAACCAGCCACTGCCTTTTTCTACGTTGTATCTTTTTGAA
>JBGTDF010000017.1:0-8581 GCA_041748455.1 Planktosalinus sp. | reverse complement strand
CCCAGACCATCAAAAAGTAGATAATCCATATTTATGGAAGCATTGTAGCGCACGGTTTCAGCGCCATCCTCCCTTCTTACGGTACCGTCCTGAAAGGTGGCATCCTGATCTTCAATATTGTAATTTGTTCCTGCTATTCCTGTAAGCGAAGGCAAGTATCCGGAATTTAAAAATGCGGCATTGTTTTCTGCAATTTCCGTAAGATTGGTAGCCACTTTAATGCCAAAATTATTTTCCAATACGGTATTGATTGCTTCCTGTTTCGAAAGCATTTCCTGCGCTGTGACCGGCACACTAAAAATTATAAGCAATACAGCTATATAAATATACAGATCTTTATTCTTCATCTTCCGCTTTTTGTTCTTTAATAGCTCGTTCCACATCTTCCTTGTTGATTTTCTTTCCGGTAAAGAGCCAGTAGCCTCGTGTCTTTATATTGTTGCTATAGGATAAAAATAAGGGCAATAGTATCAATGTTAGAACGGTTGCAATTGCAATTCCATAAGTAATGGAAATAGCCATAGGTTTTAAAAATTGTGCCTGCCTGCTTTTTTCCATCAGTAATGGTGCTAGACCTGCTATGGTTGTCAGGGATGTTAAAAATATCGCCCTAAACCTGGATTTTCCGGCTTCCAAAAGTGCGGTGTCAAATTGCATTCCTTCCCTTAGATTGGAGTTAAATTTAGTAATAAGCACCAGACCGTCGTTTACCATAATCCCAATCAATGCTATGATACCCATTGCAGAAAGCATATTAACCGGAAAACCATGCAGCCAGTGCCCCCAGGCAACGCCAATAACACTAAATGGAATAAGCAACATCAGCAATAATGGCTGACTGTAGCTGCGGAAGGTAAACGCAATGGTCACATAAATCAAAAACAGTATGATGGGAAATATTTTGTTTGCAGACCTGGAAAGTTTTGCAGCTTCCCTGTTTTGTCCTTCATAAGCAACAGTAACGGTTGGATATTTGGCAAGCAAATCAGGTATCACGTCTTGTTGTAATTCAAAAAGTAAATCTGTAGAACTATCGTTGGGGTCCTCCATATCTGCACTTACCTGTATCTCCCTTCTTCCGTCAAGATGGCGAATGGATTCTTCCCCACGCGCGATGGAATAAGATGCTATTTCCCTAAATGGCACCCTATCGCCTGAAGGGGTAATAATGCGCATATCATCCATGTTATTTATAGAGGATCGTTGCTCCCGGTCATACCTCACCCAAACACGTATTTCGTCCTGACCTCGTTGAAAGCGCTGCGCCTGTGCACCAAAAAACCCGGCGCGTATTTGCTGCATGACATCATTTAAAGTTAAACCAAGCGCATAGGCGCTTTCATTTAAAACCACCCTTATTTCTTTGATACCTAAAGGATCTGTGTCTATAACATCTTTTAATTTGGGATTGTTGAGCATGGTGGCTTTAAGTTCGTCTTTTGCAGACTTAAGTTCTTCTTTATTATTTCCAAGAAGGGAAACAGAAACCGGACTTCCACCAAAATTCCCCCCGGAACCAAACGTTAATTGTTCAACGCCATAGACTTCGCCCACAGCCTCCCGTATCGCAGCGGTAATTTCCGGTGAAGAGAAATCACGGTCTTCCCCCGGTAATAAATTTACGGTCAGGGAGGCTTTATTATTCCCCGGTCCAACACGTTTAATGGTGTTTTCCACCACCTGAAGATTGCCGGACTGCCTTGCTGTGAAATCTTCATTTACTTCCCAGGTTCTTTTTTCCACCAAAGTGATAATGGAATCTGTGGTTTGAGGGTTCACCCCTTCAGCCATTAATAAATTGATGGATACCCGGTCACTGGCAATACTGGGAAAAATGGTGACTTTTACTATACCTCCCATTATAGAAGCAATAGTTAATATTAATATGGACGTTATAACTGCAAAAGACAGGAAATTATGTTTTAAAACAAAAGCCAACAAAGGGGAGTAAAAAGTATCCCTAAGATAATTCATTACCCTATCGCCTGTTTTATTGATTACTCGCAGTTTAACAAAAACTTTATCGATTCCTTTCTTTTTTGCGCGTTCTTCATCTGTTTCCCTTACCAAAGCTTTGGAATGCGCAATATGGGCAGGTAAAATCACAAATGCCTCTATTAATGAAATTAAGAGGGTCAGAATTACCACGATGGAAACTTCCGCATAAAATTTTCCAATCCGGCTGTCCAGAAATTGAAAGGTTAAAAATGCTAATATAGTCGTTATAATTGCTGCTATAATAGGCGGAACAACTTCCAAGGTTCCATCAATGGCAGCTCTTATAGGGCTCTTTCCTTTTTCATAGTGCTGGTAAATATTTTCTGAAATAACTATGGCATCATCTACTAAAATCCCGATAACAATGATCATCCCAAAAAGGGATAAAATGTTGATGGTTACTCCAAAGAAACCGGCAAAAATAAACATCCCGAGAAAGGAAATGGGCAATCCAAAAGCTACCCAAAAGGCCACCCTTGTATTTAGAAAGAATGACAGAAACAACAACACCAGTAAAATACCCATTAAACCGTTTTCCAGTAGAATCTGGGTACGTTGTTTTAGGGAAATGGAGGAATCGTTTACTATATCTAACTGTAAATTGTTATTTCTCTGGTTAAAATCTTCCACATAAGCATTTATCTGATCTGCTGTGGAAATTAAATCTTCATTATTAGTATTGCTGATATTGACATTTACGGAAAGGTTGCCGTTAAAAAATGACGCATTCGGGGTTTCCGAAAACTGGTCCCTTACCGTCGCAATATCTTTAAGACGAATGGTGTTTCCGGAAGGATCAGAACGCACCACAATATTGTTAAGTTCGTCTGCAAAATAAGAGCGGTTATTTGCCCTGATCAAATAATCTTCGGTAGGGGTTTTAATAGTGCCGCCGGTGGTAAAAATATTTGCAGCAGCAAGTGCATCTGCCACCTCTGTAAAAGTTAAATTAAAAGCAAGAAGGTCATTCTCCCTAACTGCTATCTCGATTTCCTCGTCCGGATAACCGGTAACTTCAATCTGGGAAATGCCCTGCATCGCCCGTATATCATTTTCAATTTCCCTGGTGATTTGTTTTAATGTTGCCAAAGGAATATTTTCACCGCTTACGGCAAAACTGATGGTCTGGCGAATCTCTTCCTGAATAGCAATCACAAGGGGTTCCATCTGTGAGGGGAAATTGGGCACCCTGTCCACTGCATTTTTTACTTCGGCGAGTATAACATAAATATCCTCTCCCCTCTCTATCTCCACAACAATATTTCCACCACTTTCCCTGGCTGTTGAGGTCACCCTGTCAATACCCAGTAAACCTTTTAAATTATCCTCGATCTTAATGATTATGCCTTCTTCAATCTCTTCAGGAGCTGCTGCCGGATAACTTATATTGATAGTAATTATTTCAGAATCCACAAGTGGGAAAAAGGAAGATTTTAAACTTAAAAAACCGAAAATACCAAAAATCACAAACGCAACAATAACGATGTTTACCGCTACCTCATATCTAATAAAATATTCCAGTAATTTGCGCATGGGTATTAATTTTGAGAGATGGTATCTGTAGTGCTAGCCTCATTTTTAGGAGTGTCGTTCTCCATGATTTTTACTACCTGTCCTGCATAAGCCCCGGGCAATGTCCTCGACAGAATCTTTGTTCCGTCAGGAATGCCTTGTACCACTACATCTTCTGCAGAAAAGAATACCGGGTTTACATCTATAAGGTCTAATACACTGTCCCTGACAAAAAATAATTGCCTTTCATTCACTAAAAGCCGCCTTGGGATTTTATAGGCATTTTCCTGTTCTTTTGCACTTATGTTTGCTTGCAAAAACATGCCCTCTTTCACATTAACATCATTGATCTCGAGAAAAACATTCACCGTTTGCGTGGTTTGATTTACGCTTGCGTTAATACGAATTATAGTTCCGGTAAAGTTAGAGGAATTATCCATAGTGCTCAAGGATACCTTTTCCCCAATTTTTAAAAAATTTGCCACATTTCCGGGCACGGAAACTTCCATTTCATATATCGCTGGATTAATAAACTCACCTAGTTTCTGTCCTGAACGTATAAGTGTTCCCCTGGTTACCAACGCTTCGGTTACAATCCCGGAATAGGGTGCGCGAATATTGAATTTAATCAATCGCTCTTCCATATTTTTTAAATCGTAATACGTAGTTTGAATGTTTCTTCCGGTAATGAAATATTTCTCCTGTTCCGTGGAAAACTCCGGTAATGGGGGTGTGGTATTTGTTATTTGAAAATCCTGAAGGTATTTCTGCCACTTTGGATATGCATTTGGGTAATCCAGCCTGAGATCAGGCATTATGGATGCAATTAAATTATACAGATTGCTTTTTGTGGATTGTACGGATGCACGATATTCAGAGGCATCAATACTAATTAACGTTTGTCCCCTTTCATAACGTTGCCCAACTTTAAAGTCATGACTACTTCCTGTAAAAAGCCCCTGAACTTCAGCATAAAGTTCAAGCCGCTCTTTTGCAATGACGTTTCCCGTTGCGGGAATTAGAATGGGAATATTGGCATTTTTTACCTCTTCGACATATACATTTTGAACTACTCTCTGGAGGGTGGGGTCTGCCTCTTTTTTTGGATTGGCGATGCGTGTAGCAGCAAAAATGACGATTACCAATAAAATAACACCTAAGGCAAATAAGATAATTTTTCGCATGAAGTTGTAAACTAAGTGTGTGAGCGGTTTACAAATCTATCTTTTTGAAATGGAAATAATGGTTAATTCTTTCTTAAAAATTTGAAATTAACTACGTTAAGCTATCAATTGTAGCGTGAACTTCCTCCCATTTTTTCATTTTTGATTCCAGTTCAGTCTTTTTATTCTCATATTTCTTGAAAAACTCAGGCTTTGAAGAAGTGCTTTCGTAGTTTTTGGCTAAATTTTCATCCATCACTGCAATCTCCCTTTCAAGTTTTAAAATATCTGCCTCAATGTTGCTGAGTTTGTTTTTGAGCGCTTTGTCCTTTTTCTGATCCGTGTATTCCTGTTTATTGGAAGCTTCCTTAGGGCCCTTTTTTTCTTCTGATTTCAATTCTGCTTCCCGCATACTGCTAATCTTGCGTTGTTCGAGGTAGTATTCTATACCTCCCAGATATTCTTTGATTTTCTGGTCTTTGAATTCATAGACATTGTTACAAAGTCCCTGTAGAAAATCCCTGTCATGCGAAACAAGTATTAAAGTTCCTTCAAAATTATTTAATGCTTCCTTCAACACATTTTTTGATTTTATGTCCAAATGGTTGGTAGGCTCATCCATAACCAGCACATTAAACGGCTGCAATAACATTTTAGCCAGCGCCAGACGGTTTCTCTCGCCTCCTGAAAGCACTCTTACAAATTTATCCACTTCTTCCCCTCTAAAAAGAAAAGAGCCCAGGATATCCCTTACTTTGCTTCGGTTAGTTTCATTTGCTGCATTAATCATCGTGTCCAAAACTGTAATATTTCCGTCCAGATAATCTGCCTGGTTTTGTGCGAAATAACCAATCTGAACATTGTGCCCTAATTTAAGGGTACCCTGATGTGGAATTTCACCAACAATTATTTTTGCCAGTGTGGACTTTCCCTGACCATTCTGACCTACAAAAGCAGTTTTAATGCCTCTTTCTATTGCCATTTCCACTTTATCCAAAACATGGTTATCCCCATAATTTTTAGAAACTTTATGTGCTTCTACCACTACTCTTCCGGGTTGTATGGAAATAGGAAAACGCAATCTCATCACTGCATTATCATCTTCATCTACTTCAATCCTGTCTACCTTGTCCAGTTTCTTGATAAGCGATTGCGCCATGGAAGCCTTGGAAGCCTTTGCCCTGAACTTTTCTATAAGCCGTTCTGTTTGCTGGATTTGTTTCTCCTGATTCTTTTGGGAAGCAAGTTGTTGCTCCCTCAATTCCTGACGTAAAACCAAATACTGCGAATAAGGTTTGTTGTAATCGTAAATGCGTCCCAATGAAATTTCAATGGTGCGGTTTGTAACATTATTCAAAAACATCTTGTCGTGAGAAACAATCACTACAGCTCCCGGAAAATTGGTCAAAAAGCCTTCCAACCAGATAATAGATTCTATATCCAAATGGTTAGTGGGCTCATCGAGAAGAAGTATATCGTTAGTTTGCAAAAGTAGTTTGGCAAGCTCGATACGCATACGCCATCCCCCTGAAAACGTTTCGGTTTTCTTTTGAAAATCCTCACGTTTAAAACCTAACCCCTGAAGTATTTTTTCGGTTTCTCCTTGATAATTGTATCCTCCTATAATTTCATAGTGATGGGTAAGATCGCTTATAGCAACAATTAAATCGTGATAAGAGTCTGATTCGTAATCTGTTCTGGTGGCGAGCTGATGATTGATGTCATCCATTTTTTGCTCCACGTTTTTAATCTCTTCAAATGCTTCATAAGCTTCTTCCAGAACTGTTCTTCCGTGAACAAAGTCAATATCCTGTTTTAAAAATCCTATTTTGATGGATTTATCGGATGCCATTTCGCCCGTATCGGGTTGCATTTCTTTGGAAAGTATTTTCAATAATGTGGATTTTCCCGCACCGTTTTTTCCTATCAATCCCACACGGTCACCACCTTTCAGCTGAAAAGAAATTTCTTCAAAAAGGTATTCCCCCTGAAACGAAACCGATAAATTATATATGTTTAACATCTTAATAAACTTTGTGACAAATTTTTTGCAAAGATGCTTAAATTTGTGGTGAAAAAAAATAGAATTAACTATGTTTAAAGGAACTAAGTTGTACAGTGTATTTACAGGTGCTTGTCCTGTGTGTCAACAAGAGTCCATGTATAAAGATCCCAATCCTTATAATGTCCCACAATTACTTAAAATGCATGAAAGATGTAGTCATTGCGGAACCAAATACAAAATAGAACCTTCTTTCTTTTACGGGGCCATGTATGTCAGTTATGGCGTGGGGATTATTTTTGCGGGAATAGCTTTTGGCATCTCTTATTTATTGTTTGGCGGCGGATTGATGACTTCCTTCTTTGCCATTGTGGGTGCACTTATCCTTTTAATGCCGGTAATTATGCGCCTTTCCAGAAATATCTGGATCAATATGTTTATGCACTATGATAAATCAAAGGGCAAATAACTTTTCATACCTTTTTATATCCATATCTTTTTCCAAAGGAATATTCTTTTCCATATAATCATAGAGTTGGGATGCCGTTTGTGGTGCAATACTTACTCCCCGGGTTCCTAAGCCGTTAAAAATGAACATGTTTTCATGTACCGGATGTCTGCCCACTAATGGCTTTCTATCCCTTACTGTAGGGCGAATACCTGCTAAGTGATTAACCACTTCAAACGGGCAGCTGATAATTTTTCTTAACTTCCCTAATAATTCGTCCTTGCCTTCATTTGTTAACCCGTATTCTTTATCTTTCCAGTCATAGGTTGCACCTACCCAATACAAATCATTTCCCATAGGAATAATAAACAGGGATGCATTCAGGATTTCTTTTAATTGCAGTTGGGGCGCTTTAATGGTTAGCATTTCCCCTTTGGTACCGTCTAACGGAAGGTAATCAAAAAATGGGTTCTTATGCATCCCGAACCCTTCCGTGAAAACAATTCTCTTTGCTTTTACATTTTTATACTGAATGGCATCCTTGATTTGCAAAAGGGAATAATCAAAATCTTCTTGTTTTATTTTATTGTCTTTGTTCAGATAGTTCCTGTAAGCCTCGAGCAAAGTCGAAGTATCCACTCTACCTGTATGAAAAACTTCCCCATAGCCAAACGGAGCTGAAATGGAAGGATTGGTACTGGGAAGTAGTTGTAAAGAAAGATAGGGTGCGAGTTCCCTTCTGTCTGAAGCCTCAAACCAAAGGTTTTGTTCTTCATAGGAAGTAAACCTGCGCAGAACCGGTATTTTATAATCGAGAACAACATTAAGTTTCTGCTCTAATCGTTTATAAAAAGGGATGGCAACCTCTAGTTGTTCGGTGGCATTCCAGGCGAGTGTAAAGCGCTTTAAGATAACCGGATTGTATAAGCCTGCCGCCACTAAGGAAGAAGCATTGGTATCGCTGTCAAACACAAAAAAGGATTTGTTATTTTTTTCCAGTTCCTCACATAATGCAATTCCGGCCAATCCTAAACCAACAACTATATAATCTACCATATTGCGAAAATAAAAAAACTCCTGCTATAAGACAGGAGTTTTAGATAAGTATATATTAGAATTTCTTAATAATTCCAAAGGTCAATCTCGGTATTTCTAATGCCTTCTTTTATGCGTTCTGATTCCAGCAACTGCATTAAGGCATTGTCAGTTATATAATCCCTTACTTCGCGATCACCAAATTCATTATCTTCTTTATAAATCACCCCACTAAATCTTCTGGAATTTAATAAATGATCAAAAGAAACCGGCATGGAAGTATTCAACCTGTTAAAAGCCTTGGCTTCGTGAAGTACCTCTCTGGCATCCGGAAACCAAATCCAGAATAACTCAACCTTAGTTGAATTTTCATCGTCAATAAAGTTAACATCGGGTGCAACAGGTGCAATACCTAAAAGACGG
>JBGTDF010000016.1:0-2441 GCA_041748455.1 Planktosalinus sp. | reverse complement strand
TGGGTGTAGGCAATAGAGGACATTTTGGCAAGATTGTGATAGCCTCTTTTATTTTTGGCCAAAAGCACAATTTGATAGCCATGGTCTTTGGTGTTTTTATTGGCATGGTCTTCACAGACAAAAAATTCGCAACCTACAATGGCCTTTACGGGTTTGGGGGGAGGATTTTCTAAATTTTCAGCCTCTGCTGCTGCTTTTGCTTTGGCATTATAATTGGCCACCCCTTGCACAAAATGAAAGGCGCCCATCATATTACCGGTATCGGTTATGGCGACTGCAGGCATTTTATTTTCCACTGCCGCCTGTATAAGGTCCTGGGTGCTGGAGGTGGATTGTAATATAGAAAACTGGGAGTGGTTGTGTAAATGTGCAAAAGGCACTTCCTGTAGATCTGCTATGTTTTGCTTTATATCTTCGGAAGAGATTTCTTCTTTGAAAGTACTTTCCAAAGATTTCCTTATTTCTTCGGAAGTCTTTTTGAGGTTTATATGTTTTAAACCTATTAATTGGATAGGTTTTGGGTTTGCTTCCGAAAAGTTCTCAAAATAATCGGGGTTGACATCCAGCTCTTTGGCAGTGTATTCCCGACGACGCACGAGTTCTAAAAAACAACGTGTGGTTGCCTCCACATCGGCAGTGGCATTATGCGCTTCCGCAAAAGGTTGCCGGAACAAATAGTCGTGAAGTTCTGTAAGGGTGGGTAATTTAAACTTTCCGCCACGACCTCCCGGTAGCTGGCATAAATGTGCTGTGGTTTCGGTACAGGTATCCAAAACCGGTTTTTTACCCAGGGTAGAATTTATTCCTTTTCTAAAAAACTCCGCACCCATGATATTCACGTCAAAGCCCACGTTTTGGCCTACTATAAATTTGGCTTTTGCCAGTGCTTCATTGAACAGATAAAGCACGTCTTCGAGGGACTTACCTTCTTTTTCTGCCAGTTCCGTAGAAATTCCGTGTATTTTTTCGGCATCAAACGGAATATTAAACCCGTCAGGTTTTACCAGGAAATCCTGGTGTTCTATAAGGTTTCCCATCGCATCGTGCAATTGCCATGCAATTTGAATACAACGCGGCCAATTGTCGGTATCGCTAATTGGGGCATTGAAATTCTTTGGCAATCCGGTGGTTTCCGTATCAAAAATAAGGTACATAGATGGGTGTTTTTCAGTAGAAAAATAAAGCTTAAAAATACTAAATCTTTATGCGGAAATAAAAGTTTAGTTATTAACATTCTTTCCCCTAAACAGAAAAGCGTGTCTCCTAAAAGGAAACACGCTTCTTGTTAAAATTATTTATGTATTAATACGTCACATTAAACTGGCCCTGAGTAACAGAGATAGCATCAGGATCTGCGGTATCAAAAGAAAACGCGCCTGATATACTGTTTAACTGTGTGTTGTGGTTTACGATAGACAGGTTACCGGTTACAGCTTCCTGTTCCACACCATCTATGGTAATCAATGCATTAATATTTCCTTCAATAGGGTTATTTCCATTGGTTAAGGTATTGGGAAAAGAAAGGGAGATAGTGGTATTTCCTGAAGTACCAGTAATAAGAATAAAGTTTCCGGAATCCACACTGGATATGGATGTAGCATTAAAATTAGCCCCATCAATTACAGCAGTAAAAATACTGACCGGAACCTCAGGATCTTCATCAATAGTGCCGGCCAAAATAGGCACTTTATAAAACACCCCTATCTGGCCATTTAAAGTGTCCAACCCATAGCGATATG
Organism: Planktosalinus sp.; assembly: GCA_041748455.1. Classification (GTDB taxonomy): domain Bacteria; phylum Bacteroidota; class Bacteroidia; order Flavobacteriales; family Flavobacteriaceae; genus Planktosalinus. The sequence continues at coordinate 702 of JBGTDF010000016.1, read as the reverse complement.
CATTAAATTTAAAAGTCCCTGAGAAAAGCCCACCTGTAGCGTCTTCTAAAATTACTTCCCCATTGCCATAAATATTGGTTGTGTATACTGAGCCTTCAAAATCCTCAAAAACAATCCTGTTTGGGGAATTTCCGCCAAGGGTATAAACACCGGGGATGGTATTACTCAATCGTATTGTAAGCGTCTCTAAATCGGTAAAGCCCTGTAAAGCTAAGGTGCCATCCGGGTTTATTTGTGCCCGTGCATCGGCAGATCTGTACAATTCATTATTCAATACCACTTGAAGGGCGCGGTCATTTTTTTCAACATCTTCACAACTGATAAAAGCAAAAGCAACAAAGAAAACTAGTATAAAGGTTCTCATAAATTTCACATTAAAAAAGGGGTTTTGTAATTAACGAATTACATTCGTTTTTGTTTTACGTAAATACAAACCTAAGCAAAAAAACGTATGCAAAATAGTTTTTAACTTCAAAAAACTATAGGTTGCGATTATTATGCCTTAAAAATTAGGCTAATAATGATTGGAAATCAAAAAATATAGTATCTTTGCGCCCTTAATTATAACCGAGGTCGAGAACCTCAAAAATTAATTTATATGCCAGTAAAAATTAGATTACAAAGACACGGTAAAAAAGGAAAACCTTTTTACTGGATTGTGGCTGCAGATGCACGTGCGCCAAGAGATGGTAAGTATCTTGA
>JBGTDF010000015.1:0-14770 GCA_041748455.1 Planktosalinus sp. | reverse complement strand
TTTAATTTTTAAAAAGTGAAGGACAAATTTATTAAATTAGCGAGTTACTAACTAACTAAAACCTTATGAAATGCCCTTTAAATATTTATAAACAAATAAGAAGATGTTTATTGGGGCATTCCATCTTCCTATTTATCAAATATTAAATTCAGATGAAATTTTTTACCTCACTTTGTTTGTTATGTGTTATTTTTGCCACTTCTTGTAAAAAAGAAACCTCTGAAAAAGAACAAATGACATACACTCCCCCCATTGCTGAGAAAAAAGAAAAGCATCTTGAGATACACGGCGATATTAGAATTGATAACTACTACTGGCTAAACGACCGTGAAAATCCGGAAGTTATTGATTATCTCGAAAGAGAAAACGATTACTACGACAAAGTAACTGCGCACACTAAAGATTTTCAGGTTTCTTTATTTGAGGAAATGAAGGCAAGAATAAAGGAAGATGATTCTTCGGTTCCTTATTTCTACAATGGATATTATTATATTACCCGCTATGAAACCGGGAAAGATTATCCCATTTATACGAGGAAGAAAGGTTCGCTTAACGCGGAAGAGGAAATTATGTTTGACTGTAACAAAATGGCAGAAGGACATGCTTATTTCCACCTTGGCGGAATTAATGTGAGCAAGGACAATAATCTGGTCGCTTTTGGAATTGATACAGTAAGCAGAAGAAATTACACCATACAGATTAAAAATCTGGTAACCGGCGAAGTATATCCATCCAAAATTGAATTAACCACCGGCGGCTCTACCTGGGCAAACGATAACAAAACCCTTTTCTACACAAGAAAAGATCAGCAAACCCTGCGCTCCGATAAAATTTATCGTCATAAGTTGAACAGTAGTCCTGACACGGATGTTATGATCTTCCACGAGGATGATGATACCTTCAACACGTTTGTTTACAAAACAAAATCGGATAAGTTTTTGGTGATAGGTTCCGGAAGTACTTTAACTTCAGAATATAGAATCTTAAACGCAGATACTCCTGAGAGTAACTTTAAGGTGTTTGCCCCAAGGGAACGTGGAGTGGAATATGGGATTGCCCATTTTGGTACTGATTTTTATGTTATGACCAATAAAGATGGCGCAACCAATTTCAAACTCATGAAAACCCCTGAAACCCAAACTTCGTCTGCAAACTGGAAAGAAGTTATTGCTCACAGGGAAAATGTGCTACTGGAAGATTTTGAGATTTTTAAAGACTATCTGGTAGTAAGCGAGCGTGATAACGGATTAAATAAAATTCATATCTCCCGCTGGGATGGGACAGAATCCTATTATTTGCCATTTGACAACGAGACCTATACCGCTTATGCTACCCAAAACATGGAGTTTGATACAGACATTTTACGGTATAGCTATAATGCCATGGCCAGTCCGGCATCTGTGATCGACTTTAATATGAAGACCAAAGAACAGACCATCATGAAAGAACAAGAAGTCTTGGGTGGGAAGTTTGATAAGAATAATTACCAGTCAGAAAGGATTTGGGCTACCGCAGCAGACGGGACAAAAATTCCGGTTTCCATTGTTTACAGAAAAGGAATGGAAAAGAATGGTAAAAATCCGGTGTTGCAATATGGGTATGGCAGCTACGGGCACACCATCAACCCGTCTTTCTCCAACACACGTTTAAGTCTTTTGGATCGTGGCTTCATTTTTGCCATAGCGCACGTGCGTGGTGGCGAATACCTGGGAAGGCAATGGTATGAAGACGGTAAACTTTTGAAAAAGAAAAATACATTTACAGATTTTATTGATGTTTCCAAACATCTAATTGATGAAGGCTATACTTCAAAAGAGCATTTATACGCTTACGGGGGATCAGCAGGAGGATTATTGATGGGAGCCATTATGAACATGGCGCCTGAATTGTACAATGGCGTGATTGCAGCAGTACCTTTTGTAGATGTGGTGACCACGATGCTGGACGATTCCATACCGTTGACTACCGGTGAGTATGATGAATGGGGAAACCCCAATGAAAAAGAATCTTATGAGTATATGAAATCCTATTCGCCCTATGACAATATAGAAGCTAAAGCATATCCAAATACACTGGTTACCACAGGATTGCACGATTCACAAGTGCAATATTGGGAACCGGCAAAATGGGTGGCAAAATTACGGGAATTAAAAACCGATGACAATATTTTGTTGCTAAAAACAAACATGGATGCAGGTCATGGCGGGGCTTCAGGACGATTTGAAGCGTTGAAGGAAGTGGCCGTAGATTATGCCTTTTTGTTGGATTTAGAAGGAATTAACGAGTAATTAAAATATTTACCTTAAATTTGCAAAGTTTTGCAAACATAATTGAGTTTGTTTTTTTAAACTCAAAATATTTCTAAACGAAGACTCTTTTTATGAAAGAAGAAACAAAAGTTTACAACAGCGTTTTAGATCTTATTGGTAATACACCACTAATACGTCTAAATCAAATAACCAAATCCCTGAAAGGCGAATTTCTTGCAAAAGTAGAAGCCTTTAATCCGGGACATTCCACAAAAGATAGGATTGCACTTTATATTATTGAAGAAGCCGAAAGAAAAGGTATCTTAAAACCCGGTAATACAATCATTGAAACCACAAGTGGCAACACTGGTTTCAGTATTGCCATGGTGAGTATAATAAAAGGATATGAATGTATTTTAGCGGTCAGTTCCAAATCTTCACAGGATAAAATCGACATGTTAAAGACAATGGGGGCAAAGGTATATGTTTGTCCTGCAAACGTTAGTGCTGATGACTCCCGTTCATATTATCAGGTTGCAAAAAGACTGCACGAAGAAATTAAGGAATCTGTTTACATAAACCAATATTTTAATGAGTTGAATATTGATGCGCATTATAAATCCACCGGTCCTGAAATCTGGGAGCAAACCAATGGGGAATTAACCCATCTGGTTGCTTGTAGTGGTACAGGCGGAACTATTTCAGGTGCTGCACGATTTTTAAAGGAGAAAAACCCCAATATCCGGGTTATAGGAATTGATGCTTACGGTTCAGTGCTTCAAAAATACCACGAAACCCGTGAGTTTGATGCTGAAGAAATATATCCGTATCGCATAGAAGGTTTAGGTAAAAATCTTATTCCAACTGCAACAGATTTTGATTCCATCGATAAATTTATAAAAGTTAACGATGAATCCAGTGCCCACACCGCACGAGAGTTGGCAAAAACCGAAGGTTTATTTGTTGGCTATACCAGTGGCGCTGCTATGCAAGGTATAAAACAACTTGCTGAAGAAGGTGAATTTGATGAAAACAGTAAAGTTGTTATCATTTTCCCTGATCATGGTTCCCGCTATATGAGCAAGGTTTTCAGTGATAACTGGATGCGTGAGCAAGGGTTCTTTGACAGTAAAAATGTGGAAGCCAAAGAAACTATCGAGTATATAAAATAAATTTTCCAAAAGTTAAATGTAAAACCATCCTGATTAGTATCGGGATGTTTTTTTTTTTTTGGTCTCTTGTGATTTCTATTTGCAATTAGTTTGTGCTCACAAATAAAATTTGTTTAATTTTGTCGTGTAAAACTACTGACAAATTATGAGAGATTTATTTGACAAAATCTACAAAGATAAAGGTCCCCTAGGTAAATGGGCTGAACAGGCTGAAGGTTATTTTGTATTTCCCAAACTGGAAGGTCCTATTTCCAATAGAATGAAATTTCAAGGTAAGGAAGTAATTACCTGGAGTATTAATGACTATTTAGGTCTGGCAAATCATCCTGAGGTACGAAAAGCAGATGCTGATGCAGCTGCAAAATATGGCTCTGCATACCCGATGGGGGCAAGAATGATGAGTGGTCACACTGATTTACATGAACAATTACAGCTAGAACTTGCTGCTTTCGTCCAGAAAGAAGCGGCTTATTTACTGAATTTTGGTTATCAGGGAATGGTTTCTACCATCGACGCCCTGGTTTCCAAAGATGATGTTATTGTTTATGATGTGGATGCACATGCATGTATTATTGATGGGGTTCGTTTGCACTTAGGTCAGCGTTTTACATACAAGCACAACGATATGGAGAGTATCGAGAAAAACCTGCAGCGCGCAACCAGAATTGCCGAGCAAACCGGAGGAGGTATACTTTTAATATCTGAAGGGGTTTTTGGAATGCGTGGTGAACAAGGCAAATTGAAAGAAATAATAGAATTAAAGAAAAAATATAATTTCCGGTTTTTTGTGGATGATGCGCATGGATTTGGAACATTGGGCAAAACAGGCGCAGGTGCGGGAGAAGAGCAGGGAGTACAGGATGGAATTGATGTTTATTTTGCCACTTTTGCAAAATCCATGGCCAGTACCGGTGGTTTTATTGCTGCAGATGAAGAAATCATCAATTATTTAAAATACAATTTGCGTTCCCAAATGTTTGCAAAATCCTTGCAAATGGTACTTGTGGAAGGGGCACTGAAACGTTTGGACATGTTGCGCACCATGCCCGAGTTGAAAAATAAACTTTGGGAAAATGTGAATGCCCTGCAAGGTGGATTAAAAGCACGCGGATTTGACATAGGAACCACACAAAGTTGTGTTACACCGGTTTATCTTGAAGGAAGTATTCCTGAAGCTATGGCGTTAGTAAAAGATTTACGGGAAAATTATCACATTTTCTGTTCTATAGTTGTGTATCCTGTTATTCCAAAAGGATTAATTCTTTTAAGAATGATACCAACAGCAACACATACTATGGAAGATATAGAAGAAACATTGGTAGCCTTTGATTCTATTAGGGAACGTCTTAACAACGGTACTTACAAGCGCCTTTCAGCGGCAGTTGCTGCGGCTATGGGGGAATAAGTTTAAGGTTCAAGGTTTAATGTTTTGGCTATTAAGTCTATTACCGTGGTCTCTTTGGATACTGTGGATACTGTTGTTTGTATTGATGCTTTTGCCTGTATTGCAACTTCCACCAATTCACGAATCAACAAATCATTAAATTTCTTAATTTCCCATTAACTATTACACCGTCATCACGATCCGCCAAAGGGGGAGAAGTGAAACCATTAACCCAACCCTCACAAATCCTTTCGATAGGTTCTTCTTCTTGCGTAAATTTTTGGGTCAAAGTGTTTCCATAGATTCTGAATAGCTTTGTTTTCTATCAGTTCAGGGGTTCTTATGCAGTTTTCGATACCGTTCTTTTTAAAAGTTTCAAAATATTCCTTGAAAATGGTGGCAGTGACACCTTTGCTTTGGTATTCCGGTAAAATTCCGATAAGGTAAAAAAGCACGTCTTTACTTTGTTTTTTTGCACGTAATACATGTAAAAACCCAAATGGGAACAATTTGCCATTTGTTTTTTGCAATGCACGTGAGAAAGACGGCATAACAATACTGAAAGCGACTAAATTATCGTCTTTATCCACCACATATTTAATATATTCCGGATTGATGAAAGGAACGTACTTCTTTTTAAAATATTCCTTTTGTTCCTCTGAAATTGCCACAAATGAAGAAAGCTGTGCATAAGATGTATTAAAGAGATCAAACATTTTATCCACATAAGGCATCACTTCTGCGGTGGATGTAAAATTGATTGCCCTTAAACCATATCGTTGCCTTATTAAGGCATCTGCTTTATAAAAAGTTTCTGAGTTCTGGACGTTATTGAATGAGAATTCGCTTTCGATATATTCTTTTTCCGTAACAAATCCCAGCGATTCTAAATGTTCCTGATAATAGGCATGATTGTACCAGGTGATCATACTGCTTATATGGTCAAAACCTTCTATTAAAACTCCCACTTTATCTAAATTAGAGAACCCCATAGGTCCTTCCGCATATTCCAATTTGTGGGACCTTCCAATTTCAAAAACTTTGTCCAACAAGGCTTTGCTTACATTTTTATCGTCTATGAAATCAAACCATCCAAAACGTATCTTGGGTATTCCCTGATTCTTTATCTCCTGCCAGTTAGCAATAACCGCAATACGTCCGGCAAGTTTATTATTTTTATAAGCAAGGAAAAAATTAACCTCGGCATTTAGAAAAGCCGGGTTTTTATTTTTATCAAACCCTTTTAATTCTTCCTTAATAATAGGTGGTACCCAGTAGGGGGAATTTTTATAGAGTTGAAATGGAAAAGTAACAAATTGTTTTAATTCCTTTTTAGTAATAGCTTCCTTTATGACAATCATTTACTTTTATATGTTTTAATCAATTTCTTCCTCTATGAAATCGTCTTTTCTCTTTTTCTTTCCATCTTCTTCAGGGGAAGTATCTGTTTTTTCCTCAATAATTTCGTCTTTGGAATGCATATCAAACCTATAAGATGCACCTATTCCCACAAAGAATTTCGAAGGAGTATCTTTAAAGTTGACCGATGCAAGCGCATCTACCTGAAAATCATCTGTAATCAAAAAAGCACCTCCAAACCGCAGCAACTGATCTGCATAAAAATCACTTTTAATACCCTGATTTTCTATAAAAGCGGAGGTTTTTGGGTTAAAAGCGTGCGTTAATGTAAGTATATAAGAGTAGGTGGGAAAGTCAGAAGAAATCCTGTCTGCAATAAAATTAGTGACAAAAACCCAACCACCTTCCATGTTGTTTTGGGTGGCGAGTATCACTTTTGGTGTAATACTTGGATCATTTGGTGGTAAAAAAGGATTGTCAGCAGTGTCAAAATTAGCACCTACATACACAGAAACAGCCGGAATGGGTTCGCGCCACCTGAACTTATTGTTTGCGTGATAACTGTACAAATTTGGTTTTTCTATATCCCTTTTTTTATACGGATCATAAACCAGGTATTTTGCCCCAATAGTATTACTCCTAAAATTACTTTGCTCATACTCAAAAGGCACCAAACTTCTGGAGTCTAAAACAGTTTCTTTAAGATAAGAGCCCGTGAAATTTATTTCCAGCTGTTCCCACAAGAAACCATACCTTATTGCATAATCTACTATAAATGCATCTGTTTCTGTTTCTAAAAGAGTATGTTCATCCCAACCCAGACCAATACCGGTCTCCAACTGCAATACTTGATTGCCCACTGCAAATGCTCCCTGGGAAGTCCCGGGACGATTAGAATTTATCACTTCGGTATATTGGGCGTGTGCAGGTAAAAGGCTACCCATCAGTATGCTGAAAAATAAAATTTGTTTTGCGTACATAGAAACTGGTGTTAGGTGTAAATATAGAAGAATTTATTATTTTTTTAATACATGAAATTCCCTTTTCTCTTTCAGGTTGCTTATTTTTGAAGTTGTTTAATTCAAACGGTCACAAAGAATGACATTTATAAAAACAATATTAATAATTTTACTTGTTTATTTTGGTTTCAAGATTATATTTCGACTTGCAGCGCCATATTTAATGAGCTACATCGCTAAAAAGGCCGGGCAAAAAATGGAACAGGCATTTAATCCGAATTACCACTCCCAGGCAGGTAGTAAAACCAAAGAAGGTAAACTAAGTATTGACAAAGTACCCCAAACAAAACGCAAAAGCAAGAAAGCGGTTGGTGATTATGTAGATTACGAAGAAATTGATTAATTTTCACTTTCTTAAAATCTACCGAAACCAATGAACATATCCTTTAAAAAAATACTTCCGCATCTCGTTGTATTCCTCCTTTTTATCGTTACCGCATTAGTTTACTTCAGTCCTGTCCTTCAAGGAAAACAGATTTTGCAGAGTGATATTGTGCAGTATACGGGAATGGCAAAACAACACAATGACTACCGCGCAGAAACCGGCGAGGAAAGTTACTGGACAAATGCTGCATTCGGCGGTATGCCCACCTATCAATTAGGCGCACATTACCCGCATAACTATATCAAAAAACTGGATAGCGTTTTGCGATTTTTGCCCAGACCGGCTGACTATTTATTTCTTTATTTTTTAGGGTTTTACATTTTACTACTTTCGATGAAAATCGATTATCGGTTAGCATTACTTGGCTCGCTGGCTTTTGGTTTTTCCACTTATCTCATTATTATTTTGGGTGTGGGTCATAATGCAAAAGCCCATGCCATTGCTTATATGCCTATGGTACTTGCTGGTATATTTCTAGTCTTTCGAAAGAAATACCTGCTTGGATTTATTGTAACCTGCCTGGCGATGGCACTGGAAATTAGTGCAAACCATTTTCAGATGACCTATTATTTATTGTTACTGGTCCTTGTCATTGGAATTGTATATGCAATAGACGCTTTTAAAAAGAAAATCCTACCGCAGTATTTTAAAGCTGTCGGAATAATGGCTATTGCAGTTTTACTTGCAATTGGGCTAAATGCCACCAATATTTTAGCTACGCAGGAATATGCCGCTGAATCTACAAGGGGCAAAAGTGAACTTACCATCACTCCCGATGGAACTCCTAAATCCGATGGTAGCGGACTCTCCAAAGAATATATCACAGAATATTCCTATGGTATTGTGGAGACAATGAATTTATTTATTCCCAGATTTATGGGAGGTGGTAATTTGGAAGATGTGGGTGTAAACTCAGCCACTTACGATTATTTGATGAAACGTGGTTTATCGCCTGCACAAGCCAAAGATTTTGTTAGTGCTGTTCCTACTTATTGGGGACAACAGCCCATAGTAGCTGCCCCGGCATACATTGGTGCAGTGGTTTTGTTTTTAGCTGTTATAGGGCTTTTCCTGATTAAAGGTCGTCTGAAATGGTGGTTGGTGGCCGGCTCCATCTTGGCTTTATTGTTGTCGTGGGGTAAAAATTTAGAATTTCTTACCAATCTGTTTATTGACTATTTCCCATTATACAATAAGTTCAGGGCGGTATCTTCCATACAGGTGCTTATAGAATTGTGTATGCCTATATTGGCGGTGTTCGGTTTGTATAAAATCTTTTCAAAGGACATAACCAACCCTGAAAAAGTACATGCTTTAAAATATGCTGCCGCGATATTAGGGGGAATAGCTTTATTGTTTATCCTATTTAAAAATTCACTGTTCAATTTTGTGGGTGCCAGTGATGGTTACTATACCCAGGCATACGGGCAGGAATTTATGGATGCTATCAAAGAAGACAGAAAATCTATATTCTTTAAGGATTCCTTGAGGAGTTTATTATTTGTGCTTGTGGGTGCAGGGGTATTATGGTTTTTCTTAAAGGAGAAGCTAAAACAAAATACGGTTATTGCACTTTTTGCAATTTTGATTTTAATTGATCTGGTAGGTGTGGACAAGCGTTATGTAAATGAAGATAATTTTATGGCGGCCCGAGCAGTGGATGTACCGTTTTCCCTGAGTGCTGCAGACACCCAAATTCTAAGTGACGATGGGCATTATCGGGTGTATGATTTAAGTGCAAATCCGTTTAGTAGTGGCAGGGCAAGTTATTTTCACAATGCATTGGGAGGTTATCACGCAGCCAAACCCGGGCGTATGCAGGAAATCTTTGATTTTTATCTCGATAAAGGAGATATGGAAATATTTAATATGCTCAACGTAAAATATATCATACAACCGGATGAGCAGGGTGGGACCACCGCAAGGGAAAATCCGTATGCCAATGGGAATGCATGGTTTGTAAATGAGGTGAAAACAGTTGGAAGTGCGGATGCTGAATTGCTTTCTTTGGCAAATTTAGAAACCAGAAATACCGCTATTGTTCATGATAAATTTGAAAGTTTGCTTTCGCAAAAAACATTTGCTACAGATAGCACTGCTACCATTAAATTGATTGAAGTTAAACCCAATTATGTATATTATGAAACGGAAAACACTACAACCGGCTTTGCAGTGTTTTCAGAGATGTATTATGCACACGGCTGGAATACTTACATCAACGGGAAGCATGCAGAACACTTAAGGGCAAACTATGTTTTAAGGGCAATGGTTGTTCCGGAAGGATATAACAAAATTGAATTTAAGTTTGAGCCGCAGGTCGTACAAACAGGTAGTTTGATTGCACTGAGCAGTTCGATTCTATTGCTTTTGTTACTAATTGGCGGTCTACTTTACCATATTAAAACCAATAAAGAAGTAAAGGAAGATAAGAGGGACATTTAATTATGGAGGTTCCCGCTTTCTCGGGAATTAAAAAATGAAAAATTTTAAAACCAGTAACGAGATTCCCAACTACATGGGAATTGGAAAAGTTCTAATCATTACTTATTATTGGCCACCTGCCGGCGGCCCCGGGGTACAACGCTGGCTGAAGTTTGTAAAATACCTGCGGGATTTTGATATAGAACCTGTCGTGTATGTTCCGGAAAATCCACATTATCCTTTGCAGGACACCTCTTTACTAAAGGAAATTCCGGAAGGAATAGTGGTTTTAAAGAAACACATAAAAGAACCCTATTTTTTAGCAAAAATTTTTTCCAAAAAGAAAACTAAACAAATCAGCAGCGGGATAATTACCACCAAAAAGCAGTCTTTGGTGGAAAAATTATTGCTTTGGGTGCGCGGCAATCTTTTTATTCCGGATGCACGGGTTCTGTGGGTCAAACCTTCTGTAGCTTATCTTTCCAAATATTTAAAAGAAGAAAATATAAATTTGATAATTACCTCAGGGCCACCACACAGCATACATTTAATTGGTTTAAAACTTCAGGAAAAAATGGGGGTAAAATGGGTAGCAGATTTTCGGGACCCATGGACATCCATTGGGTATCACTACAAATTAAAGCTTACGAAAAAATCCCAAAATAAGCATGAACAACTGGAAGCAAAAGTACTGCAAGCAGCAGACCAAATTATAGTTACCAGCCCAACCACAAAAGCACAATTTGAAATACTTACGGATACCCCGATTGAGGTAATCACAAATGGTTTTGATGTGGCTATTTCAGAAGAAAAGTCCTTGGATGATAAATTTACTATTTCGCATATAGGTTCTTTGCTCACAGAGAGAAACCCGGTGAGTTTATGGAAAGTACTTTCGGAATTAGTTTCTGAAAATAAAGATTTTTCCAACGATTTTCAATTGCAACTCGCAGGTGTAGTTAGTGATGAGGTTTTGCAAATTATATCATCCTTTGGCCTACAAGGCAATTTGAAAAATTTGGGCTATCTAAGCCATAGTGATGCTATTGCTTTTCAACGAAAATCACAGGTTTTACTCATAGTCGAAATTGATAGCCTGGCAAATCGTGCCATAATACCCGGAAAACTTTTTGAATATATGGCAGCTAACCGTCCCATACTGGCATTAGGACCCAAAGGAAGCGATATGGAAGAAATTATAGAAACCACAGAATCCGGTCAATTTTTAGCGTATGCGAATGATACAGAACTAAAAAAAACTATAGTATCTTGGTATCACTCTTATAAAGGTGGCAACCTGACTTTACAATCCGTAGGAGTAGGAGAGTATCATAGAAAGCATTTAACCGGGAAACTTGCCGAAATTATAAGGAATAACTTTACAAAATAATGGGAATTGTTATAAAGCAATCTATTAATAACACGATTACCACCTACATTGGTTTTGCAATAGGTGCTTTAAATACTTTGTTTTTATACACAAATTTTCTCACTGATGATTATTATGGTTTAGTGGGATTTTTACTTTCTGCAGCTACTATAGTCACACCTTTGATGGCATTTGGGGTTCACAACACATTGGTCAAATTCTATTCTTCCTTTAAAACGATTCCTGAGCGGGATAATTTTTTAACAATGATGCTGTATTTACCGCTGCTGTTGATTATTCCTATCGGTTTTCTAGGGTATTTAGGATATGATATTATTGTAGGGTTTCTTTCCAAAGAGAATGCAATTATTGAAGACTATGTCTGGACAATATTTCTAATTGCTATCGCAATGGCTTATTTTGAGATATTCTATGCATGGGTGAAAGTAAAAATGCAGAGTGTTTTTGGCAATTTTATGCGGGAGGTGTTTCATCGTATACTAATTACAGGATTGCTCTTTATGGTATATTTTGAAGTGCTTACTGTGGATGAATTTGTGTGGTCATTAGTTGGGGTTTATTTTTTAAAGGCTCTTATAATGAAATGGTATGCGCTTCGGGTAAAATTTCCAAAATTGAGCTTTGTATTTCCGAAGAATAGCGTAGCTATTTTAAAATATTCTCTATTAATTATTGTTGCGGGATCCATCACCTTGATTTTACTGGATATTGACAAAGTGATGATAGGGAAATATATTCCTATAGAAAATGTGGCCTATTATAATGTAGCTATTTTTATAGCAACAGTAATAGCGGTACCTGCGAGGGCTATGCACCAAATAACCTATCCATTGACCGCAAAGTTCATCAACGAAAGAAAATGGTCAGAACTAAAAGTTCTATATGTGAAAAGTTCGCTTACCCTTTTTATAATCTCCGGTCTTGTTTTTTTATTAATAATGGCAAATATTAAAGAGTTATATCAGATTATTCCTGAAGAATACAGCACAGGCCTTTTTGTGGTATTTATTATTTCTATATCCAAGCTCTTGGATAATGTTTTGGGAATCAATAATTCCATACTCTATAATTCAGATTACTATAGGTTAACAGTTATTTTAGGTGTTTTTTTAGCGGTACTAACGGTCGCTTTAAATATGCTCTTTATTCCTATACTAGGTATTGACGGAGCAGCTATTGCTACGGTAATTTCCCTTTTACTGTATAGTTTGTCGAAGGTTGCGGTAGTACAATGGAAATTTAAAATGCACCCTTTTACAATAGAAACCTTCAAGGTTTTGTTGTTGTTGGGTGTATTGGGGTTTGGGTTTTTCTTTTGGGATTTCCCTTTTCACCCTGTTTTGAATATAGCTTTAAAATCTGCTTTACTTTGTATTATTTATCTTTTGGTTGTACTGGGTGGAAATTTTTCTGAAGATCTAAATGATTTATTTAAGAAATACTATCCTTTCTAACATGAAGAAACCCCATCTCCGGCTTCATGCTTTCGAAAGGGTTTCTTACTAACCAACCAAAACTTACTTTAATATTTTTATCCTCTTCCGCCTCTATTTGATGTACTAGAAGATCTGTTATTGTTATTTGTATTTGTCGCCCTTGTGGCGTTTTTATTTGCAGGGGCTGTATTTGAACTCCTTACCTGATTTGTTTGACGCGCAGGAGCAGATGGTCTGCTGCTTACATTTGCAGGAGTACTTCTTTGCGCTGTGGTGTTTCTGCTTGCATTACTGTTTGCAGGAGTACTTCTTTGTGCCGTGGTGTTTCTGCTTGCATTGCTGTTTACAGGTGTACCTCTTTGCGCGGCATCATTTCTGGATACACTACTATTTGCAGGCGCACCTCTTTGTGTAGCATCATTTCTGGATACATTACTATTTACAGGCGCACCTCTTTGCATAGCATCATTTCTGGATACATTACTATTTACAGGTGTACCTCTTTGCGCAGTATCATTTCTGGATGCACTACTGTTTACAGATGTCCCTCTTTGAATAGTATTACTGCTAGCTGCATTGCTATTTGTGGATATACCTCTTGGCGCAGCATCATTTCTGGACACATTGCTGTTAGCAGGCGTACCTCTTTGCATACCATCATTTCTGGATGCAGTGCTGTTGACGGGTGTACCTCTTTGCGCGGCATCATTTCTGGATACAGTACTGTTAGCAGGTGTACCTCTTTGGGTTGTGTTTTCAGCACGGGCGTTAAAGTTATTTCTGATCACAGTATCATCTCTTCTGTAAGTGGTTGCAGTTGCATTGTTTTCCCCTCGTGTATTACTTGGTCTAAAATCCCTGTTGCTTAAAACTCTTCCATCTTTCTGGTGAATTCTGCTTCCTGGTCTGTAGAAATCCCTTCTTCCGTTAGAATAGGCATATCCGCTTCTGTTATAATAATTTCTGTGGTGAGCATAGCTATACCTTACTGGGGTATAATATCTTCTGTATGGGGTTGTATAAACTACACAATACGTATAATAAGGTACTGCATAATATACGTGCCACGGTCTATATACATAATATCTGTTCCAGGGATTGATAAACCCGGTATAGTGGGAATAATATCCGTAAGGATTATAGTGCACAAATAAACCACCCACCTGTACTACTCTTCTGTCATTATATCTAATGGTAACGCTACCTGCTTGTGAGATTCGTCCGTATTCATCATAATATATAGCGACGTCCTCGATTTGAATCACGGCACCATAGCTGTCATATTGCACATAGGCATCATAATTATAACCGGAATTAAAATTTACCGCTACATTAGGGGTACTTATAGTAACATTGGACCCTTGATTTCCTAAATAGACAAAATCAAATTGCCCGTCAGGGAATACTGAAAATTCCACACCACCTTCTACAAAGATGAATGATTTCCCATCATAGGTTCTGTTAAAGTCAGCATCTGAAACCGATGCCTGAATACTCATCGAAGTGATGAATATGCTTGCGAGTGTTAGAACTAAATTTTTCATAATAGCGGTTTTTTAAATTAGTAATTGCTTAATAGTCTTGGTTAGCATTTACTACACGCTACTATTTAAACAAAGGTCGTGCCAAAAAAAATGATAAATATAATTAGTTGTTTTGCAGTTGTTTATAATTTTACTAATAAAAGATTTACTAGCTACTATGGTGAAAGTGGAAAGAAAACTTCCAGACTTGATATTTATCCATAAAAAAAGCCTTCCAATTTTGGAAGGCTTTTAAGACTTAAACTGTATATATTTTAAACTAAGCTAGTTTAACGTTTACTGCATTTAATCCTTTTTTTCCTTGAGCTGTCTCAAAGGTTACTTCATCATCTTCTCTAATATCGTCTACTAGACCTGAGATGTGTACGAAGATCTCTTCGTTTGATTCATTGTCTTTAATAAATCCAAAAC
>JBGTDF010000014.1:0-3167 GCA_041748455.1 Planktosalinus sp. | reverse complement strand
GCTATGTGATTCCTATGAACCAACCCCAGTATCGTTTGATCAAAGGAATGTTTGAAAGAAGAACGCAATTTGAGGATAGTCTCTTCTACGATATTTCCAGTTGGACTCTTTCACTGGCTTTTGGTGTAGAACATGAAGAAGCAAAAACCAATGTTCCGCAAGGTGCCGTGTTTGTTCCGGAGTCAATCCCGCAAGGAAAATTGATTGGTGAAAAAGCGGAGTATGCGTATGTTTTTGAATCGTATGGATATTATGCACCACGTGCCCTTTACAGATTGTTGAAAAATGATGTTCGTGTAAAAGTAGCGACCGAACCTTTTCATAACCCCACGGGCAAAAGATTTGAACGCGGCACCTTGATGGTTTCTTTGTCTGGCCAAAAGATGGCGCAGGATCAGCTTGAATATTTTATGAACCTGATTATGAAAGAAGATGGTATTGATGTATACACGTTCAACACCGGTCTGGATTATCGGGGTGTGAGTTTGGGGAGTGGTTCATTTGAAGTGCTCACTATCCCATCAATCGCCATGTTGGTAGATGGTCGCGTGAGTTCGTACGATGCGGGCGAGATTTGGCATTTGTTGGATACACGTTTTCAAATTCCAGTAACGCTTATCCCTGTTGATGTTTTCAATCGCGCGGATTTAAGAAAGTACAATACCATTATTTTGCCTACCGGTAATTACAATGAAGTTTCAAATGGCGCAAAAGATAAACTAAAAAGTTGGGTACAAGGAGGAGGTGTGTTGATTGGTTTTGAAGATGCCCTTACCTGGATGAGTGCTTCCGGGTTAGGGAATTTTGAAATGAAGAAAAGCGAAGAGAGTAAAGAGGGACAAAAGCAACAACCCTATTCCGAAATTAGCAATACCCGTGGTGCTCAGCAAACCAGTGGTGCTATTTTTGAGGCGAATGTCGATTTGACGAACCCGTTGTTTTATGGGTATTATCAAGCCAAGATGCCGATGTTCAAATCCAATAATTTATTTATGGAGAAAGCGAAAGGAGCATATGCCAATCCGTTAACCTATGGCAGCAACCCTTTAATGAGTGGGTATATCTCCAAACTGAATTATCCTAAAATGAAAAACACGAGTGGCATTGGAATATCCCCATCCGGACAGGGAAGGGTAATCGGGTTTACCGAAAACCTCGCCTTTCGTGCTTTTTGGTTTGGGACCAACAAGATGTTGATGAATGCGATTTTTTACGGCCCGATTATAAATCCTGCGGCCGCGCGGTAAAGAAAATTTTCTTATAACTAAAGGTTGGTCTTTCAGGTCAACCTTTTTTTATGCTTATCTTTTATCATCATTGCAACGGATAGAATTGCTAATTTTGGGGTTCACAAATGAAGCGCCTCCTTTACATACTCGCCTTTCTGTCCTTCTCCACCCTTTCGTATGGTCAGGAAAACGGTTTAAAAACAAAAACAAAGAAGGCCTGGCGGGGCATGATCAATGACCTGACGGCAGAGAAAAGCGACACCTTGGTGAATGTAAAAAGTGAAGATGTCTTCCTTCCTTTTGAAGGAAAGATTATTCGCCACATTGATATCGACCACGTAGGGTTTGAAATTTCGTTGTATGACTCTACCAAAAAGGCAAGGAGGGCAATCGTGAATATTGGCAATGCCTTGCACACAGACACGAAACCAAAGACGGTAAAGCAAAATTTATTTATTAAAGAAGGTGAACTATTGAACGCCTACAAGCTAGCCGACAATGAGCGGTATTTGCGTAACCTTGCTTTTATTGTTGATGCGCGGATAAAAATTGTTCCGATTGAAAATTCAGATTCTGTTGATCTTGTGGTGGTGGCACGGGATGCGTTCAGTTTAGGTTTTAGCGGGTATCCCGAAGATGTAGATAAAGGCAAATTTAGAGTATACGACACCAACCTGTTGGGGGAAGGACAGTTTGTTCAATATGGTGGTGAATGGGATGGCGAACTCAATCCAAATTATGGAAACGAATTCCTGTATAGTAAGACGAGTGCTTTTGGCAGTCTTATCAATGCATCTGTATTTTACACGCAAGTAAATAGCGGACGCAGCCTGGGAGAGGAATTTGAATATGCATACGGTGTTCAACTCAACCGGCCATTGCGAAGTCCGTACATGCGGTTTGCAGGCGGTTATGAATGGAGCAACAACTGGTCGGAGAACGTTAAGACCAAAGCCGATACTTCATTTCTCGATTACAATTATTTCTTAAGTGACTTTTGGATTGGCTACAACATTGGTATCAAAAAAGAAAGGACGGATCGTAGTCGGTATTTTGTTGCACTTCGGTGGTACAACCAAACGTTTCAGGATTTTCCATCGCAGCCTATTGAAAGGGAAAACCCCGATTACAACAACAATTATGTAGCGTTAAGTGAGTTTACATTCTACAACAAAGATTTTTATCGTACGCGGTATATTTATGGATTTGGTATCACGGAAGATGTGCAGTATGGTTCAGAAGTTTCGTTGCTGTTAGGATCGGTTAAAAGTTTAAATCTTGAGCGTCCGTATGCGGGTATTGAAACCGATAAAATTTGGGCAAACGATAAAGGGGATTTAATCGGGCTAACGTTAAATCTCAGTTCGTATATAAATGAACGTCAACTACAGGATGCAACCTTCGTAGCGAATTTCAGGTTTTTCACACGGCTTTACACCAAGCGGCATGTGAAGATCAGGGAGTTTGTAAATTTTTCCTATACCCAGGAATTCAATAGCACCAATGCAGCGGCCCCGCTTGAGCTTGGTGGACGGTATGGTCTTAATGGGTTTAATGCAGATTCGTTGGTGGGAACAAAGCGGTATGCGATTCAATCACAAACAGTTTTCTTTACCAATTGGATGTTTTTGGGATTTCGTTTTGCCGGGGTTGCTTATCTGGAGGTGGCCTCGTTGGCCGACAACAAACATAACTTGTTGTTAACTGCACCGTATTACGGCATTGGACTGGGCATCCGTACACGAAATGAAAATTTAACGTTTGGCACAATGGAAGCGAAGGTTCAATTCTTCCCACGAACACCCGATGGTGTTGAGAGTTTTCGCTTTACCTTCAGCACCAACCTGCGTTTTAGAAGCACGGGTATTTTAGTGGATCCACCTGCCATTGTGAATTATAATGCAAGGTGATGGGTTTGATATAAGGGGTGGGAAAGGA
>JBGTDF010000013.1:0-6691 GCA_041748455.1 Planktosalinus sp. | reverse complement strand
TAAAACTAAAAAATAGGATAATCCTTTGTGGATTTTGCGATGGTATCCGTGAGCCAGTTTCTGGTTCTTTATTATACGGAAACAACATCATTTCAGGTGCTGTAGTTCCGACTTCAAATGCGATTGGTTAAAATTGTTGACCCCTTGTATTGCAAACTACATTGAAAATCGGGTGAATTGCAAGAAACCTAACTTTATTTATTTTTAAATACCGTGCAAATTTTCTATAAAAACATTTATATTCAATATATAGACTATTTAAAAACAGAAGAAAAAAAAAACAAAGGATAAAAACTTTGATTTAGAAAAACATCATATTATTCCTTTGCATGATGGAGGAAAGAAAAAGGGTCCAATTGTTTTGTATCCAGACAGCATATACTTGCTCATTATTATCGATATTTGGCTGTCAAAAAAGAGACTTAGTCGCTTTTACAATGCGTTATCAAAAGACTGGAAGTACAGAAAGGTCTTTATTAACTGTTGAGAAAAATAAAAAATTAAAAAATTTATTTTGGAATCAAAAATGGCAATCAGATCAAGGAAAAAAAGGTGGAAAAAAGGGTGGGCGCGTTAATAGTTTGATTCAGTACAAATCACGTCAACAAGTTGGATTAAAATATGGATCTTTGGTTGGCTTAAAAAATAAAAGTTATTTTTAAAAAAAAACTCTATCTAAAAAAACCCTTTGGCGATCAAGATAAAAATATTACTTTTTATTTAACGATTGCACCTCAAGAATCTTTTATCAATATCATAAATATTCTGCAATGTTTTAGCTATAAAAAGATTAATAAATCTAGTTTTTATAAAGTTGTTCATGGTCAACGAACTCAAATGTATGGATGGTCATTTATTTGTATTCAACTTTAAATTTATATAAACAAGGCAATTTGCAGCCAAGTTTGACCTACAGGTCTTAAAGGTTCAGAGACTACTGGAGAGGTACAGTCCTCTTAATAACCAGATATAGCGCCCGAAATCTCATATAAAATGAGATTATGACATAGTCCAGTCTTTTTAGAAATAAAAAGGTTTATACTGTACATTTCTACCCAATCTGGGAAGCTGCTTCTGTAGATGAATGGTTATACAACGGTGGTCCTTACCAATTAATCGTTTGTCATTTCTTATTAGGTGTATGTTGTTACATGGGTCGTGAATGGGAATTATCTTTCCGTTTAGGGATGCGTCCGTGGATCGCAGTAGCTTACTCTGCTCCAGTAGCAGCAGCAGCAGCTGTATTCTTAGTATATCCTATCGGTCAAGGTTCATTCTCTGATGGTATGCCTTTAGGTAATTGAATTGCCCCACCTTTGCCTTTGTTAACTTTATAAAATAACATGAAGGCGTATTGATAAACAAATGTTAAATAAAAATGAAACAAACATTATTAATAAGTCGAAAGAAAAGGTTGGAAACTTGTTTAAACGGAAAAAATGCTGTGCATATAAAAATGTTAATAAACAAAAGAAACTCAATTGTTTTTTTTCAATTAAAACAACGACATGTTGGTGTTTTTTGTTCATCTGCTTTTTTATATCAACAGGATAATTCCGTACCAAACCAGCTTTATCCTCGAAAACAGCCTGGTTTATATATGATTCGATGTCATGTTAATGATTGGCGATATTATGGCGAATCGGGAAACGTCTCCGGTCGGTTAGCTTCCCATAAAAGTTTATTAAATCGTTGCATTCATCCAAATAAAGGTTTGCAAAATGATTGGAATAATTATGGTGAAAATGCTTTTGATTTTTTGATTCTTTTTATGGGACAAAAATGGGAACTGCCTTTTATTCGACGTGGTAAAGAAACGGAATTGATTGTTCTAAATCGAGATCTCGCTTACAATATATTAGAAGACGCATCACGTCCGGGAGAAAAAAACCCTTTTTGGAAACGTTTACATACCCCAGAAACAAAAAAAAAAATAAGTAATGCTTTAAAAGGAAGACCTAATGAATTGTTAGGACAAAAGGTCAGTATAAAAGGCATTGTTTATCCAAGCATTGCCGAAGCTTCACGACAAACCGGGATGGCTCGCAAAACGATTCGAAAAAACATACAGGATGAAAAAAATATGAATTGTGTAAAAATCCAGTAAATAAAGTTGGGAATGGTCGAACGACCATCCTAAAGGGAGTAGGGTTTAAGCAAACTCGAAAAAACAAGGTCCTTAATAAAAAAAAGGTTAACTATTATTTGTTATTAAGGACATGATATGGTCTGATCCTTATGGTAACATAAGGCAGTGTTTTTACAAATAATTGTAATAACGCGGGCAAAGATTAGCGATCTTTGTTGAACACAAATGATTTCAGGAACATTCAACTTCATGATCGTGTTCCAAGCTGAGCATAACATTTTAATGCACCCTTTCCACATGTTAGGTGTAGCGGGTGTATTTGGTGGATCATTATGTGCGGCACGAGGGAGGATGTACAACTAAGTCGGAATTTCCTACTTGGTTCCAATCCTTCCGCAAGCTACAATCGGTAGCCCCAATCTTCCAGGATTGGACAAGTTTTCTCGACAAGTGGCGATGCCCTCGCGTGGGTCCTCGGTAACGGGACTGGCGTAAGCAGGGGGTAAAAGCTAACGATCTTTGACAAGGGATCTTATGGCAACGCCAAGAGAATTGGAGACTGTGGATGGGCTCGTAACCCCCTTGTCACACATGCATTTATGCATGCTTCTCCCTCGTTGGCGACAACGACACGACCAAAGGTACATAGCGGCCGGAGGAAGAGATCGTGAGTGGAGCGGGCTGATGCCCACAGTATAACTTTTCTCGTTTCTACTGATTGTGGAACGTGTAACCAACCAATCCTCCCTCGGGGTGGGGGTGTAGTAATACATCCTATACGGGTTGGCTGGACAGGATCCATACCCCTATGTGTACTGGCGAAAGGTGTGAAGCCAAAGCTAAGCGGAAAATGGCAACTTAGTGGCTCGGAAGGCCTATGTTGTGGTATAACGCGCCACAGTTTTAAGGGGGTAACGGAGGTCCAATTTCGGAAAACTTGACAAGGTCAAAATAACATGCAGAATAACAAATCTCTTAGATTTAGACGTAAATCACATGTATTATTCAAACGTAAACCAACAAAAACGTTCACAGCTTACTCATGGTCATCGATCCGATGGGTAGAAATTGAATGTAAGGTTTCGAAACTCCAAACTCAAATTTTTCTGGCTAAACTTCACGGAAATGAAAGACGGTTAAGAACGCTGCAGGCGAAAACTATAAACAGTAAATGTAATCTCTTAATGTCAATTAGACGCGTAACTTCAATAAATAGAGGGAAAAACACGGCAGGTATTGACAAACAGGTATACTTAACTCCAGAAAAACGCTGGAATCTATTTCTACAACTTTCAAAAATTGATTTAAGCACTTGGGTACCTCAACCGGTACAACGTATCGAAATTCCAAAACCTGGTAGGACTGAAAAACGTCCTTTGGGTATCCCTAACATTCGTGATAGGGTGATTCAAGCGGTGGTAAAGAACGCACTCGAACCCGAATGGGAATCACAATTCGAACATGGCTCATACGGTTTCCGACCCGGTCGAAACTGTGCTGATGCTATGGCACGGATTTGGCGTATTCTCTCTTCGAAAAAACGTGTCTGGATCCTAGATGCAGATATTGTTGGGTGCTTTAATAACATTGCACACGGTCCTCTTCTTCAACAAATTGAAGATTTCCCAGCCCAGGCTTTAGTAGCTCGTTGGCTTAAAGCAGGTTACTTTAAAAATGATGTATTTTTTAGTACTGACATCGGAACTCCACAAGGAGGTGTAATCAGTCCGCTACTTGCAAACATCGCTTTACATGGTATGGAAGAGGCGTTAAAAGTGAGGTATCACTCGCAGGGGTATGTCAGATCTAAATATATTCCAATTCGTTATGCGGATGACTTTATTGTCATGTGTGAAACGGAAAAAGACTGTTTAGAGGCCAAGGAAATCCTTAATGATTGGCTTGATAAACGCGGAATGGAATTCGCACACAAAACCTCCATTGGTCACGCACAAGATGGTTTTGATTTTTTAGGCTGGAATTTCAGACTTTTTAAAAAGAATAAATCAAAGAAAAGCTGGCAACGAGCAAAGAATGAAACAGTTACTCTGGTTCGACCAAGTGCCAAATCTATCAAAAACCTACAAAAGAAAGTGGGGGATTTATTCCGCACTTACATTGGTAAGGAAGCTGAACATCTAATCTGGAAACTAAACCCCATTCTTAAAGGATGGGGGATCTACCACAGGTATGCAAATAGCAACCAGACGTTCCGGGATATAGATCATTTTCTATACGCTCAAGCAGTTCGTTATGCTAGGCGCAAACACCCTAATAAAGCGTGGCAATGGATCAAGGATCGCTACTTTAAAACTAACGTATGGTATAAAGTAACCAAAACAGGTCGCAAAAGCCAGACTAAGTCATCATGGACTTTCTCGGATAAAAGCAGCCAACTATACCTAATGCGCTCAATGACCCTCTTAAATTACGCATCGATTAAATATGGTACAAATCCTCTAAACCCTACGGATCAAAATTACTTTGTTGAACGTAAAAAAACGGGATTGGCTGGTCAAGCCATAACTAAAAGAGATTCATCTTTACATAAATCACTAGCAACAGCACAGCACGGTCTTTGCCCTATTTGCATGGGTGGGCTACTTGAAAATGATTGGGATGAACCCCTACACGTGCATCACAAAGTACATCGTAAAGATGGCGGCACGAATCAGATTTCAAACCTAGTACTTCTTCATGAAGAATGTCATCATGGTGCCCACCGATCGGACTTAACCAAGGAAGCTATCGAGAATAAACTTGAGAAACTTCTACAGACTAAAGCTTAAAGGCTTCATTTCTTTGCCTTAATGAATATTGGGCTTGAGCCGTATGCGTTGAGAGGCGCAAGTACGGTTCTTAGGGAGGGTCACTCGCGCAAGCAGTACTCTACCCGACTCTCTGCTATGCATGGTTCATTAGTAACTTCATCTTTAATCCGTGAGACAACTGAAAACGAATCTGCTAACGAAGGTTACAAATTTGGTCAAGAGGAAGAAACTTACAACATCGTAGCTGCACACGGTTAACGACATAATTTGACCCCTCGTACTGTAAAGTGTGTTGAAAAACTGAGGTGAATTGCGGGAAACCTTCTTATATTAATTTTAAAACCAATTTTTTTTTTAACTTTATGGCTATTTTACCAAACATCACAACTTGTGAACAATTAACTTTTTTTTTATCAACAGAAAAAAATGCTTATACAAACTTTATTAATAAGTGTAGAAAAAGGTTGATTCCATTAAGTGTTACCGAGTTTCATCACATTCTTCCTTTGCATGCCAAAGGTCCTAATAAAAAATGGAATCTTATTCAATTAAGTATTTATGAACATCAAATGGCCCATCAATTTCTTTATGATGTTTATAAAAACACCGAAGATTTATGTGCTTTGCGCTTTCGTAAAAAAATGAACAGCGGAAGCTTATAAATTGCGCATAAAATTGTCTCATAAAGCCCAATATTTACATAAAAATGGTTTTTATAATTCAATGATACAAAGCAAAAACGGAAGAAAGGGTGGAAAAATAAAGTCGATAAATAAACGATTAAGCTACGTGAAAAAAATAAGTCCTGAATGGAATATTATTTTAGCAAATGAAAGTCGTTGGCTTTATATACCAACAAACACAGTGATTTTAATTAAACCACTGGAGTGTCTTTTACCTCAAGACGTAGCAAAAAAGCTATTGATCTATCAACCTTTTCAAGAAAATTATAAAGCAAAAGTACAAAGTTTTACGAGTAATTTAAGTCGCTTAGTTAAAAAACAAAGAAAAAAAGCTAGTGGATGGGTTTTTATTCATTAAACCGTTTTAAGTTCTTTTTTCTATGACTAAAATAAATTAATATAATGGTAATCCGCAGCCAAGCTTGCTCTACAGAGCATGACGGTTCAGAGACTACTGGAGAAGTGAATAAAAAAATCTTTTTTTATTCGAGTCTTCTTAATAACCAGTCTTACAAAACGAAGATTTTGTAAGCGTATAAATAAGCATGTATTTTATTTATACGAAAAGCGCCCAGCTACCTTTTTACAAGGTAGATGATATAGTCCATACCTTTTGGAAACACTAGGAATTTATGACTTTGGTCGTTTAATCTTCCAATATGCATCATTCAACAACTCTCGTTCATTACATTTCTTCTTAGCTGCATGGCCAGTTGTAGGCATTTGGTTTACAGCTTTAGGTTTATCAACTATGGCATTTAACTTAAACGGTTTCAACTTCAATCAATCAATTGTTGACTCTCAAGGGCGTGTATTAAACTCTTGGGCGGACATCATCAACCGTGCTAATTTAGGTATGGAAGTAATGCATGAACGTAATGCTCACAACTTCCCATTAGACTTAGCATCAGTTGAAGCTCCTTCAATTAACGGTTAATTCATTGATATTGTTTTTGACACTGTTGTTTTCATGCTTAGATTTTCGGTTAAGAAAATCTAAGCATATATCCATAAAAAAAAATTATGAAAGCACCAACCGAAAATCTAAGCATATATCCATAAAAAAAAATTATGAAAGCACCAAAAAAACAACCAAAATCAAGTTGGAAAACGAAAAAGGGCAAACAAAAAAAAAGATCTTGTATGTT
>JBGTDF010000012.1:0-5167 GCA_041748455.1 Planktosalinus sp. | reverse complement strand
TTGATGAAACCAGGTACATAAACAGGTATATTGATTATGGTTATCTTAAAGAAAAGAAAAGTGTGATCCAGAAATTGTTCATTGAAAAAAACAATCCCCTTAGTATTTTTAAAACTTCCAAAAATAATGGTTTTATAAGGGTTGAAGATGGATTTGATTCTATTTACACCATAGATTTTTCTGATTTTAACGGGAATACAGTATTAATTTCTATTCCAATTCAGGGAAAAATACTTCCCATACTTAAAGAAAAAGTTTCTGTGGAAAGCTCGCATTTTGTTTTTGCAAGGGAAGGTGCTTCCATCAAACAGGGAAAATTTGATATCTATATTCCGCCAAACAGTCTTTATGAGGATGCTGCATTATTTATCGACAGTGACGGGGACACCTTAAAATTTCACAAAGACAATATCCCTATCCATTCCAATATCACGATTTCGGTAGATGCTTCCGGATTCAAAGCTGCTGATATGGATAAGGTATTTTTGGGCAAATTAAACTTCAGGGGGCAACCTTATTACAGCAATACCACGAGATCGGGAAATATATTGTCCATTCGTGTACGCGAATTTGGTAATTATGGGCTTGCCGTGGACACTGTACCGCCGACAATTACCCCGGCTAATTTTTCCTCCGGAAAATGGATAAGCAACAATAAAACTTTGGAAATAAAAATTGAAGATAGCCTTAGCGGTATTAAAAGCTACAGGGCAACAATTAACGACAAATGGGTGTTGATGGAATATGAATACAAAAAAAAATTGCTTACCTATACTTTTGAGGACAACAAAATAGACGAAACGGAGTTTAATTTAAAACTTATTGTTACTGATAATGTTGGAAATTATACTAAATTTGATGCGACATTTTTTAGAAAATAACCATATAGCCATTGAAACCATACTTCTTAACTTGCCTGTTTTTTACACTACTTCTCGGGTCTAACGTTTTTGGACAAACTGCAACAATAAAAGGGGTCATCCTCGATGATCAAAACCAACCTGTGCCGGGGGTGAATATCACACACGGTTTGCAAGGGGTTTTGTCTGACTTCGGCGGTGCCTATGTACTGGAAATTCCCGCCAACCAGGAAGTAACCATTATTTTTTCGCATATTACTTTTAAGAATATCTCTTTAAAAGTGCGTTTGGAAAGAAACGAAGATTATGAATTTAATCCTGTGATGAACCTGGATGTAGAGCAAATGGGGGAAATAGTGATTTCAGGAAGGGAAAACAAACAAGTTCAGGGTGTAATAAGCTTAACACCGGAGACGATAAGAAGAATTCCCGGTGCCAATGCCGGTGTTGAAAACCTTTTGAAATCCTTACCCGGTGTTAGCAGTAATAATGAACTTAGCACACAATATTCAGTTCGTGGTGGGAATTATGATGAAAACCTGGTGTATGTAAACGAAATTGAAGTATACCGTCCGTTTTTAATACGAAGTGGGCAACAGGAAGGTTTGAGCTTTGTCAACAGTGACCTTACCTCCAGTGTGGATTTTTCTGCCGGTGGTTTTCAAGCCAAATATGGAGATAAACTTTCCTCGGTTTTGGATATAACTTACCGAAGACCGGCAAGTTTTGATGCTACTGCAGATTTAAGTTTACTGGGCGCAAGTGTTTCTGCAGGTGGCATTTCCAAAAACGGCAGGCTTACTGCTGTGGCAGGTCTTCGTTACAGGGACAACAGCTTGCTGGTGGATGCACAACAAACAGAAACCAACTTCCGGCCTGTATTTGCAGATGCACAAACCTATTTGACCTATAAAGTAAACAACAAACTGGAAGTAGGGTTTCTGGGGAATATAGCCATCAATGACTATAACTACAAACCATTGACCAGACAAACCAATTTTGGAACACTAGCTGACCCTATAGCACTTCTCATTTTTTACGAAGGGGAAGAAAAAGACCGCTATGACACTTATTTTGGTGCATTCAAGGCAACTTATGACGCTACGGAAAACCTAAAATTAACCTTTATTGCTTCTGCATACCACACACAGGAACAAGAACATTTTGATATTCTTGCGCAATACCGCATTGGCGAGGTAAATACAGATATCGGGTCCAGTGGACTCGGTGATGTCGAATTCAGCAGGGCTATTGGAGGACAGCTCACGCACGCCAGAAATGACCTGGATGCGCTGATTTTTAATTTTGAACACAAAGGGGATTATACTGTTGAAGATAATTTATTTCAATACGGTCTGAAATATACCAGGGAAGATATAAGGGACCGCATTCAGGAATATGAAATTATTGACTCCGCAGGTTTTTCCATTCGTCCCCAAGACCCAATATTTATAAACGATCAGCCCTATACCCCTTTTTCGGCACCTTTGGTTCCATTTAATAACATCAGGGCATTCAATGATGTGCAAATTGATCGTTTGTCAGGCTTTTTACAATGGAGCAAACGCACCACTGTTGGTGAAAGTGATTTATGGCTTAATGCCGGTGTTCGTGCTCACAACTGGACAGTAAGCGGCGTGGGTATTACAAGCACCACACAAACCGTTTTTAGTCCGCGTGCCCAAATAGCCATCAAGCCAAAATGGGAAAAAGACATGCTCTTTAAACTCTCCGGAGGGTTTTATCATCAGCCGCCATTTTACAGGGAATTACGGGATTCCACCGGAACAGTGGTACCGGGCGTAAAAGCACAACAATCGGTTCATGTGGTTTTAGGAAATGATTACAGTTTCAAAATCTGGGAAAGGCCATTTATTTTAAATACCGAATTGTATTATAAATCCCTGACCGATGTAAATCCCTACACCCTCGAAAATGTAAGGATACGTTACCGTGCAGAAAACAATGCAATAGCTTATGCGTATGGCTTTGAAACACGTTTAACCGGAGAATTTGTTCCCGGAACGGAAAGCTGGCTAAGTTTCGGGTATATGAAAACCGAAGAAAATATTGACGACAGGGGTTATATTTTTAGGCCTACAGACCAACGGTTGAAGTTCGGGATCCTTTTTCAGGATTATGTACCCAAGATACCATCGATGAAAGTATATGTGAATTTAGTGTATAACACCGGCCTTCCCGGAGGTTCCCCAAGTTTTGCAGATCCTTATCTTTTTCAAACCAGGTTACCCGATTATAAGAGGGCAGACGTAGGATTTTCCTATGTTTTGGTAGATGCATCCAAACGCAGGGATTCCGGGTGGCTGAAACCGTTTAAGGAGTTTTCTTTCGGATTTGAAATATTCAACATTTTTGATGTCCAGAATTCCATTACCAATACGTTTGTAAGGGACGTAAATACTAAAACACAATATTCCGTGCCAAACTTTCTTACACCAAGGGTTTTTAATGTGCGGACTTCCATGCGATTTTAAATCTGTGGTCCAAAGGGAAAAGTATTAAGTATTGAGTATTAAGACTGCATTTCCATTTTAATAAGTAACGAAGCAAAACAAGACACGAGCGCAGCGAACTGTGCGAAGCAAAACCCAAAACTTGAAATCCATTCTCATACATCCCGTTTATTTTGGAAATATTACCCATTATGTTGCCATGGCGCAAGCGGAGTCGGTTACTTTTGAAACGGAAGATAATTACCAGAAACAAACATTCCGAAACCGGACCTACATTGCCACGGCAAACGGAGTCTTACTATTGAATATTCCCATAAAACACATTTCCAAAGGAACCCGTGGCATCAGGGACAAGGCACATCAAAAATATAAGGATGTGCGTATCGAAAATGATTTTCCATGGCAAAAAGAGCATTGGAAATCCATACAAATTGCCTATCGCTCCTCCCCTTTTTTTGAATATTATGAAGATGATTTTGCCCCTCTTTTTGAAAAAAAACAAGAGTTCCTGATGGACTTCAACCTGAAATGTTTTGAGGTGGTTTCTGAAGCACTTTCTTTCGAATTAATTACTGAAACAACCAGTGTTTATCAAAAGGAAATAACAGATAAAGAAGATTTTCGTTCTTTGGTTAATCCGAAGGAAAAAAGGGAATTCAGATTTGAAAAATATACCCAGGTTTTGCAAAATGAAGATGCATTTTTATCCAATCTTTCCATTTTAGATCTTCTTTTTAATGAAGGTACCCGTGCATTAACTTATCTGGAAAAACAAAAACTATGAGTTTGCAATTTGTGGTACATTATGGTATGCATTTTATAGTGCCTTTAGGTATTGCATTTCTTTTTTACAGGGGAAAATATTGGAAGGTATATGTTGTTTTTTTAATGGCCATGCTTATAGATGTAGACCATCTGCTTGCAACACCTGTTTTTGAAGCCGGAAGGTGCAGTATTGGATTTCATCCTTTACATTCCTATATAGCTATTGGTGGATATGTTGCTCTATTGTTCTTCAGAAAAACACGAATAGCCGGTTTTGCATTGCTTTGGCATATAATAACCGATGGTGTGGATTGTCTCTGGTGATTTTCTTTGGAATAAAGGTTAAAAAAATAACTTTTAATCCCAATGTAAGGTAGTACTTATTGGAAAATGATCGGAATAGATTTCTGTTCCTGTTTTGAAGTCACTTACCGTAAATGCTTTATCCACCAGTATAAAGTCTATGCGCAACGGAATTCTTTTAAAAGTAAAGGTTTTCCCTACCCCTTTTCCGGCTTGTGAAAATGCATCTTTTTTATCCCCTTTCAGTTTTCTGTAAACATAAGAAAAAGCAGTGTTGTTTAAATCTGCCGTGATAATCGTTTTATGCGTGGTATGTTCTAGATGAGACAAAACCACATCTACCTGTTCTTGCTGTGTTGTAAAAGAGGTAGAAATACGTTTCAGCAGGCGCTGGGATGCTTCCTGCTTAAAATCTACATCCTGGGGACTAATTTGCAAGGATTCCAAATGAATATTATACACTCTTAAAGTGTCCTTTCCTTTTAAAATATCCACAAATATGGCATTGTTACCTGTATCCTTAAAATCCAGGGAACCTCTGTCAAGGATTCTATACTTGGAATAAATAGCCTGACCAAAGGATGGTTCTTCACTCTGTAGTTTTATATATTTATATGGAAACTGGGATAACGAAATTTTATTGGTTGAATGGTATTCCTGAAAACTAATTACATCCGGATCTTCGGTCTTTATTAAAGCCTCCATTTTCTCATGAAGCCGGTCATCTTTAATCCAATCGTAAATATTAAAAATGCGAACATTGTA
>JBGTDF010000011.1:0-2800 GCA_041748455.1 Planktosalinus sp. | reverse complement strand
AGTTTGTTTAAGAAAAACTTTGTTTTAAATTTGCAACCGCTAAAAACCATTGGCTCATGGTGTAACTGGCAACACGTCTGGTTTTGGTCCAGAAGAGTCTAGGTTCGAGCCCTAGTGAGCCAACTTTAGTTAACCGGTCTGTAAAACACAGATCGGTTTTTGTTTATAAGGAATTTAGGGCGAGAAGTTTATCCCGATGAGCAGAGCGATATCGGGAAGCCCTAGTGAGCCAACTTTAGTTAACCGGTCTGTAAAACACAGATCGGTTTTTGTTTATAAGGAATTTAGGGCGAGAAGCCTGTCCCGATTGTAGCGATAGCGGAATATCGGAAAGCCCTAGTGAGCCCACAAAAAAACCGATAAGGATCCATCCTTATCGGTTTTAATTTTTAAAATACTTAAAATTAGATTTTAAAAGTAATCACCGGCCTTTTGGAGTGGTTTACAAGGTCTTCACTGATGCTTCCGTTAAAAAAGTGGGAGATGCCTTTTCTTCCATGAGTGGCCATACCTATAAGATTGGCATCAATAAACTGCGCAAAATTAAGTATGCCTTTTTCTACCGATGTGTCATTGTAAATATTTAAAGTGTAATTTTTAATTTCCATCCCACTTATAAATTTATTCATTATATCGTGAGCCTCAGAAGATGTCATAAAATTAGATGCGGTATTTACAAACAGAAGATGCATTTTAGCACCTACATTATCGGCAAATTTTATGGCTTCCTGAAAAGGTTTTTTGCATTCCTCAGAAAAATCAGTGGCAAATACAAAGTTTTTTATGGCAAATTTTTCATGTTCACTTTTAATCACAAGCACAGGAATATGGGAAGTCCTCACTACTTTTTCAGTATTGCTACCAATGAACATTTCTTTAAATCCACTGGCTCCATGCGATCCCATGACCACTAAATCCACTTTGTGTTTTTTTGACGCGTCTATAATTCCATCAAAAGCTTCTTGAAATTGCACGGTTTCATACACCACAATTCCTTTTAAATAATCTGAGCTTAAAACTTCTTCAAATCGTTTTCGGGCAAGCTTCATAAAGAAAAGGGATTCCGGCAGGCTGCCACCTGAACTTGCAGGATCTACCAGGTTCATTGGCAATTCGAGCATGTGCAATAAATAAATTTCGCTTTTATGTTTTTTAGCTAATTGAGCGGCTACTTTTAATGCGTTTTCTGCTTGTGGTGAAAAATCAGTAGGGACAAGAATTTTTTTCATCTGTTAAATTTTATTGGTTTTAAGTTGTATCGGTTTGCCCGAAATGTATCCGGGATTAATGTCTGAAATTACGAAATGTATTTCCTCCTATTTTTGAAATCCGGTATTGAATTGGTTTTGGTTTATAACCCTTATAAATTGTTAGTTAAATTACAAAAAAAAATCCACCTGCCCTCTTTTTTTTTAATGAGAAATAATTACTATATTTGCCGCGTTGAAAAACAGGATATTATGAGAGGGGACGGAAAGTCCCCTCTTTTTATACTTAAAAATGCTGAAAGAAAAGGTAACAGATCTGCTGGAAGAAGCTTTATCAAAAAACCAATCGTTATTTCTTATAGATTTTGATATTGACGAAAACAACACTATCAAAATAACTATCGATGGTGATACAGGTGTGACACTTCTTGACTGTATGGCAATCAGCAGGGCAATAGAACATAATATAGACAGGGAAGAATATGATTTTGCGCTTGAGGTGGCATCTGCCGGGGCATCCTCCCCATTGCAGTTTCCAAGACAATATAAAAAAAATATTGGCAGGACCCTGGAAGTGAAGCAAAAAGAAGGAGGCACCCTGGAAGGTATTCTCAGTGAAGTTTCAGAAGATACTATTACCATTTCCTGGAGCGCTAGAGAACCAAAACCGGTTGGAAAAGGAAAAGTTACTGTAGAAAAAAAAGAAGTGATTCCCTTTACAAACATCAAACAATCTAAAGTAAAAATAAATTTTAATTAATAAGAGAGATGGAAAATATCGCACTGATCGAATCTTTTTCAGAATTTAAAGACGATAAATTCATAGACAGGGTAACTTTAATGGCAATCCTGGAAGATGTTTTTAGAAGTACTTTGAAAAAGAAATATGGTGAAGATGATAATTTTGATATCATTATAAACCCCGATAAAGGGGATTTAGAGATTTGGAGAAACCGCGTTGTGGTTGCTGATGGAGAAGTAGAAGACCCAAATCAGGAAATTTCTTTAACCGAAGCAAGAAAAATTGAGCCCGATTTTGAAATTGGGGAAGATGTATCTGAAGAAGTAAAACTTATCGACCTGGGTAGAAGATCTATTTTGGCTTTACGCCAAAACCTGATTTCCAAAATACACGAGCACGATAACACAAATATATACAAGCACTTTAAAGACCTTGAAGGGGAAATTTATACTGCAGAAGTACATCACATTCGCCACAGGGCAGTAATTTTACTGGATGATGAAGGCAATGAAATCATCCTTCCGAAAGAAAAACAAATCCCATCTGATTTTTTCAGAAAAGGGGACAATGTGAGGGGAATTATTGAAAGTGTTGAGCTAAAAGGAAACAAGCCTACCATTTTAATGTCCAGAACCAGTAATAAATTTCTGGAAAAACTTTTTGAACAAGAAATCCCTGAAGTTTTTGACGGGTTGATAACCGTTAAAAACGTAGTGCGAATTCCGGGCGAAAAAGCAAAAGTAGCGGTAGATTCTTACGATGACAGGATAGACCCGGTAGGAGCTTGTGTGGGTATGAAAGGATCCAGGATACACGGTATCGTTAGGGAACTTGGCAATGAAAATATTGA
>JBGTDF010000010.1:0-6573 GCA_041748455.1 Planktosalinus sp. | reverse complement strand
GCGATGATTCCTGCAAGGTATGGAGCCACTCGTTTTCCCGGTAAAATGATGCAAAACCTTGGTGGGAAAAGTGTCATTCTAACCACCTATCAGGCTACTGTAAATACGAAACTTTTTGATGCTGTGTATGTTGTTACAGACAGTGATATAATTTTTGACGAAATTAAAAACAATGGCGGTAATGTTCTTATGAGCATAAAGGAGCATGAATGTGGTACTGACAGGATTGCAGAAGCTGTAGAAAATCTGGATATAGATATTGTGGTCAATGTACAGGGAGATGAACCTTTCACAAACCGAAAAGATTTGGAAAAAGTCTTAGGGGTATTTTATCAGGAAGATGCAGATAAAATAGACCTTGCTTCTTTAATGACTGAAATCACAGACTGGAAAGAAATCAACGACCCCAATACCGTAAAGGTTGTAGTAGATAAAAATAATTTTGCCCTCTATTTTTCAAGATCTACCATGCCTTATCCCAGGGATAAAAGTGTTAAGAATACCTATTACAAACACAAAGGTATTTATGCGTTCAGAAAACAGGCAATATTGGATTTTTACCATTTACCAACCGGAAAACTAGAAGCGGTAGAAAAGATTGAATGCATCAGGTTTCTGGAATATGGAAAAAAAATTAAAATGGCAGTATCCTATTCAAAAAGTGTTGAAATAGATACTCCTGAAGATTTAATTCGCGCTAATAAGCTTTTAAAAATAAAACAACAAAATATAAATGCATCCCATCGCAATTTTCCGATGGTACCAAAAGTGGTATTTGGGGAAGGCAGCTTTAATCAACTGGAAAGTATTCTTGAGGGAAAAAGAAAAGAAAATGCCCCATTTTTATTTCTTGTGGATGATGTATTTAAAGACAGAAAATCATTTTTAGACAGGATTCCATTAGAAGGACTTGATAAAATAATATTCATTTCGGCAGCAGAAGAGCCAAAAACATCGCAGGTAGATGTATTGGTAACACAAATAAAAGAAGAGTACGTTAAATTACCCTCAGGCATTATTGGCATTGGGGGAGGAAGCGTTTTAGATTTGGCCAAAGCAGTATCCATATTACTCAAAAACCCGGGAAGTGCAGCAGATTATCAGGGCTGGGATTTGGTAATTAACAAAGCAATATATCATGTGGGGATACCCACTTTGTCAGGCACAGGTGCTGAGGTTTCCCGTACCACGGTATTATGCGGCCCTGAAAGAAAACTTGGTATCAATAGTGATTATACTCCTTTTGATCAGGTGATTTTAGACCCAGAGTTAACTTTAGGCGTACCAAAAGACCAATGGTTTTATACCGGTATGGATTGTTATATTCACTGTATTGAATCCTTAAACGGCACCTTTTTAAACGCTTTCAGCCAAAGTTACGGCGAGAAAGCTTTAGAACTGTGTAAAGAAATATTTTTAACCGATGATCTCACAGAAAAGGAATCCCGGGCAAAATTAATGATGGCTTCCTGGCACGGAGGTATGAGCATAGCTTACTCTCAAGTGGGCGTCGCACATGCCTTGAGTTATGGGTTGTCTTATGTGTTGGGTACCAAGCACGGTGTGGGGAACTGTATTGTTTTTGATCATCTGGAAGAGTTTTATCCGGAAGGAGTAGCTTTATTTAAAGAAATGGTTATAAAACATAACATTCCTATACCAAAAAACGTATGCAGTAACCTTTCTGAAAATCAAATGGATACAATGGTCAATGTGGCGATGAGCCTGGAACCACTTTGGGAAAATGCTCTCGGCAAAGACTGGAAAACCAAAATTTCACGCGATACACTTAAAGCGTTATACCTAAAATTATAATCTATGCAATGGCTGGCTTCCTTTTTGTTTTTTAAAATTTTAAAGTGGAAAGTAGATGGTCATATATCTCCCAAAATAAAAAAGGCGATAATTATAGTCGTTCCGCATACCAGTTGGCATGATTTCTACATTGGAGCCCTCATCCGAAAAATAATACAGTTAGAAATTCATTTCATTGCCAAAAAGGAATTGTTTGATTCTCCGTTTGGATGGTATTTCAGATGGATGGGTGGATCACCCATAGAAAGAAATTCCAAGCAGAATAAAGTAGAAAAAGTAGCCCGTTTATTTAATTCCAAAGAAACCTTCCGACTGGCACTCGCTCCTGAAGGTACCCGAAAAAAAGTACTGAAATGGCGCACCGGATTTTATTATATGGCGGTTGCAGCAAATGTGCCCATTATATGCGTGGCATTTGATTATGCCACTAAAGCAGTAAAAATCGTAACACCATTTTACCCCACCGGCAATATAGAGGAAGACCTTATTATCTTAAGAGGTTTTTACAAAGATGTGGTAGGTAAAATACCGGAATATACTTGATTTACTCCCTTTAACCTGATTCTTATTTCTTAATTTTTTTAAGATTTTTTTTCCTCCATTAACATTCCTCTTTTTAATTTTTGTTAAAATCAACGAGCTGTTTAATTTTCTAAGTTACTGAAAATCAAATACTCTTTGTTAAAAATGAGTTAAGTGTTAAGTTAACGTAAACTAATTGTAAACTATAAACGTATCTATGTCATAACCTAAAATTATAATTATGAAAAATTTGAAATTAAGTGCCATTGCACTTTTAGCAGTATTTACTTTTTATTCTTGTTCCAGTGATGATGATTCTTCTTCTGATGATATTAATCCGGAACAAGAAAGAGCAGAACTTTACGCATCGAATAACTCTAATGGAGACATCACTAAATATGATGTCAAAGACAAAAATAATGTCACAAGTAAAACGTTTTTGACGTTGTCCTTGGACTCTGAAGGAATTTATTATGATGGTTCTTCTGACGAAGTAACCCAGGCATCCAGAAGTCTTTTACAATTAAATTCGTATGCAGATGTTTCTGTTGCAGAAGACGGTGTTCTTATTAATGTAAATTTATCCAGTACGGCTAATTTAGTAAGCCCAAGGGATATTGCTGTAAACGGAAATATTTATGTTGTTGCAGATAATGCAGATGTGGACGGGGATCCGGATACCGCAGACGGTCGTTTATTCATTTATACTAAATCCAGTACCGGTTTTACATTAAGAAATACAGTTACTGTAGATTTTAATGTATGGGGAATTGAATTTATTGGTAATGACTTATATGCTGTAGTAGATAATACTTCAGATTTAGCCGTGTTTACAAATTTTGCTGCAAGTAATACCACCGATGCAACTGTAGAAGCTACCAAGAGAATAACCATTGAAGGTATTGTTAGAACTCACGGTATAGCATTTGATGGAGGTACAATGATTTTAACAGACATTGGTGCTGCAATGGGAGCAGGTTCTGATACAGATGGTGCATTCCATGTGATCACTGATTTCCAAAATAAATTCAATGCTGTTGCTAATGGCGGTAATATGGCTGTAAGTGGCAATCAAGTGCGTGTTGCAGGAGCTAATACCTTTTTAGGTAATCCTGTAGCTGCTGAATTTGATGCAGAAACCAACACTGTTTTTATTGCTGAAAGAGCAAATGCAGGTGGTAGGGTATTAGCTTTCACCAATGTTAATGCAGGTGGAAATCTTACCCCGGTAATGAATACTGAATTAGCCGGAGCTTCTTCATTACATTTTTACAAAGAAGACTAGTATTAATTTATATAGTCGAATACAATATTAAAACCCCCTTGAAACAATTTCAAAGGGGTTTTATTTTTATAAAAAGAAATTGTTATTTAATTTTCCTCCATAGTGTGATATACATTTTGTACATCATCATCTTCTTCAATTTTTTCCAAAAGTTTATCAACATCAGCTGCCTGTTCCTCAGTTAATTTTTTGGTTACCTGCGGAATTCGCTCAAACCCCGATGACAATATTTCTATATTTCTTTCTTCCAAAAATCCCTGAATTGCACCAAAACTTTCAAATGGTGCATAAATCAAGATGCCATCTTCATCTTCAAAAACTTCATCCACACCACAATCGATTAATTCCAGTTCCAGTTCTTCGAGGTCCATTCCTTCCACGGCAATCCTGAAATTACAGGTATGGTCAAACATAAAAGATACAGAACCACTGGTACCTAAACTTCCATCACATTTATTAAAATAAGAACGAATGTTAGCCACTGTGCGGGTATTATTATCTGTTGCTGTTTCTACAAGAATGGCAATCCCGTGAGGCGTATAGCCTTCAAAAAGTATTTCTTTAAAATCCCCAAGGTTTTTATCAGAAGCGCGTTTTATGGCACGCTCTACATTGTCTTTGGGCATGTTGACTGCTTTCGCATTTTGAATAACCGCCCTTAGCCTGGAATTTGAATCCGGGTCAGGCCCACCTTCTTTTACCGCCATCACAATATCTTTCCCTATACGTGTAAAGGCTTTGGACATGGCAGACCAACGCTTCATCTTTCGTGCTTTCCTAAATTCAAATGCTCTTCCCATAAAAAAAATCTATTAAAAAATATCTGCGAAATTAGGACTTTGGAAAAGTAAATCCAACAAATTCATTGTAATAAATTTAGCTTTTTGGGATGTGTTTGGAAGCAAATGTTTCTGATGTTGTATGCCATCGTTGATTTATTTGATTCACATCCTGTAAAAACTTATTGTTTAACATGTTATTATCCTTGATTTTTTTGTTAATGTCTTTTACCATCGCATTATATCTATCCACTTCTTCTTTGGTCCTGTCTTTAGGGGATTTTCGATCCAATGCATTTTTTATATCCTCAAATTGTATCATATAATCTGTAAAATCCACTATTTCTGTTACATATTTTAAAGTGTTTTTGTCATAATATTCCAATGTGGTTTTTGTAGCATTGATCAGGGAATTGTCTTTATTGTAAGCTTCTATAAGATTCAGTTTTTCAATACCTTCTTTAGCATAAAAATGCAGTGTATTTCCATTTTGTTGAATTGCAGTAAGATCGTTGCTCCCAATAGACTCATTAAGCAAACCATAGGTATAATTAGTTTTGAAAAAGATTAAATACAATTGATTTTGGTAAGTAAAAATTTCATTGGAGATTCTCAATTTTTTACTTAAATCATCTTCTCCACCTTCCGTAAGGATAATATTGTATTTATCAGCAAAAGTTTGTTGCGCCACTTTTACTTTTTCAAATTCTTCTTCCGATTTTTGATTAATCAATTCCTGCATTTTTATATAAGCCTCCATATAATCATAGGATTGTTCTGCAACCTCTTTTAAATCAATGATGTTTTCATAATCATTGTTGATCATATTTTTTGAAATGTTCAAAAATTCAATAACCTTTTCCTGATAGTCTTTGTCTCCATCATATCCATTTTGCAGCCCCTGAATTTTTTTTGTGGCTGTTTCAATGGTTTTTACCAATTGATTTCTGGTGGCATCCACCCGTTTTGCACTTTTAGTATGGGCAACACTCTTATTATAATTCCACATACTTTTACTAATTGCAGTTTGTTCGGCACCAATGAATTCCAAGTATTCAACCGGTGATTTGAAATTTTGGGCAGTAAAGGCCCAGCTAAAAAGTAAGCAAGAAATAAAAAGTAAAACTTTTTTCATGGTGGTAAAGGTTTATTTGGTTATTAAATCA
The DNA here is from genome assembly GCA_041748455.1 of Planktosalinus sp. Lineage (GTDB taxonomy): Bacteria > Bacteroidota > Bacteroidia > Flavobacteriales > Flavobacteriaceae > Planktosalinus. The sequence continues at coordinate 1,006 of JBGTDF010000010.1, read as the reverse complement.
TCAAGAAGGTGAATGGCTTCAAAAATATCGGGATTTGTATCGATATCCTTTTGTCTTTGTGTAAAAAGCGTTTGCAAAAAAGGGTCATATTCTAATTTTTGCAAATCTTTATCTAAAATTTTTATTTGCATAGGAAACGTATTCTCATAAAAATCGCTCCATTCCTTAAACATTTCAGTACCCCTCGTAACATCTTCATAGACACCTTCAAAAGTTAATAGTACTTCTTTATTTTGCCCGAATTTTATATCGATTATTTTATTGATGGAGGAGATTTGCTGATAATGCCCGCTTTCCCTGATTCTCTTCTGTGCTTTCTCAATTATAGGGGAATAATCAAAATGGGAATACTTCTCAAATCGGGTGTTTACTGAAATACTGTCTTTCCCTAACGCATTTGGTAATTTTTTTTCACTACCATAGAGCGTGGAAAATAAGGCAGGAGTGGTTATATCCGGAAGGACCCCATATTTTTGATGACTGTCGCCCGTGATTCCAAAAAACTTTTCAATGGTAACTTTTACCATATCTGTTTCTTCCCTGTCATTCAAAGGGAATAAGGATTGCATTGTCGCTTTGCCAAAGGTCTGTTGGCCTAAAATCAATGCCCTGTTATAGTCTTTTAAAATGGCGGCAAACAACTCACTTGCCGATGCCGAATAACCATTGACCAAAACGACCATGGGCCCATCATAAAGCAAACCCCTATTGAAATCTTTGAGTGTATTCTGTTCCATTAGGTTATTTTGCACTACTGCTAAAGGACCCACGTCTATAAAAGAACCGGAAACTTTAATAGCTTCATAGATACTTCCCCCACCATTATTTTGCAAATCTATTATTATTCCTTTCACACCTTGCCGTTTTAAATGATTGAGTTCGATGGCAAGATCATTGGATAAATTACTGGAACTACCTTCTAAATTGCTGTAAAAACTAGGGATGTAAATATACCCCAGCATATTTTTTTCGCTTTGAATTAAAAAACTAAAGCAGGTGTTCTCAT
>JBGTDF010000009.1:0-3703 GCA_041748455.1 Planktosalinus sp. | reverse complement strand
GATTAAAAGATTACACGGAAATGAATTCTGAACTTAAGTTTAAAAATATAACGGAAAAAATAATTGGATCTGCATTTGAAGTGCATAAGTTTTTAGGAAATGGTTTTCAAGAAGTAATATATCAACGAGCGTTGGCATATGAGATGTTTAAGGTAGGATTAGAATTTGCCCGTGAAATAGATCAAGAAATTTTCTACAAAGACCTTGAAGAACCAATTGGCACACGTAGAGCGGATTTTGTTGTAGAAGGCAAGGTGTTAGTCGAATTAAAAGCAATAAGTCAATTGGAAAATGTGCACTTGGCTCAGGTGCTCAATTACTTAAAAGCGTATAAACTTGAAGTTGGATTGCTCATTAATTTTGGCAGCAAAAATTTAATGTTTAAAAGATTAGTATTATAACCTACTCAACATATAATTTGAATAGGTTTTATATTTCACAATATTTAAAAATCTGTGCCATCTGAGTCATCCGTGCGAATCCCTGCCGGCCGGCAGGCGGGCGTGATTCTGACAAAAAGTTACAATTAAAGATTCCGACATCCAAATGACTTGAAATAAAACCATCTTCCTCATCCCCTTTTGCAGTCTGGATCTTAATGGAAACAGCCATGTATCAAAAAATATGCCCCATAATGCTTTCTTTTGTAATTTAATGCTTATATTTGGTGGGCGGTAGAAGATTGTTGAAGGGTCTACCTAACTTCCGGCAGATAAACCGATCGTAACGTGAGCCAGCTTCCAAGACCCTCTTACTTGCATAAGAAATAAATGGTTCATAAACACGGCATGAAATTAACTTCAATCAAAAAAAAATCAACTCCAGTTAAGGAAGCGAAAGAAAATACATTTCCTGTAGTTGCTATCGGATCATCAGCAGGTGGTTTGGAAGCAATGATGGAGTTATTAAAATATCTTCCTGCTGATACGGGCATGGCGTTCATCTATGTGCAGCATCTCAGCCCTGACCACAAGAGTATGTTGACTGAAATTTTATCCAAGAAGACAAAGATGAAAGTGCAGGAAATTGACGATATGGATAAAATTCAACCCGATAATGTTTTCATCATTCCATATAACAAAGGAATTGAAGTGACAGATGGACACATAAAATTGATTCCCCGTTCGGAAAGCAGCACACCAATTTCAGTTGATATTCTCTTCTCCTCATTAGCACATGCAAAAAAAGAAAGAGTCATCGGTATTGTCCTTTCAGGAAGTGGAAGCGATGGCACCGTAGGCACAAAAGACATTAAACATGAAGGAGGATTGACTTTTGCGCAAGACGACACAGCAAAATTCACGAGCATGCCCCGCTCTGCAATTGCCGCAGGCGTTGTTGACTTTATTTTATCGCCAAAAGATATTGCACTCGAATTAGCGCGACTAAGTGATCATCCATTCGTAAAAACTAATGGTTCAAAAACGAATAACGAAGATTTGATCGAAAATAGCAACCCTGATTTAAAAATAATTCTTAACCAATTACATAAAACTACAGGAGTTGATTTCAGTGCGTATAAAATGAACACCATCAAGAGGCGCATTATTCGTAGAATGTTATTGTATAAAATTACCACACTCAAAGAATATGCAAAACTGCTTACACAAAAAAACGAAGAGATAGACATTCTTTATCAGGATTTGTTGATTAATGTAACCAGATTTTTCCGCGACACTGACACCCACAAATATTTAAAAGAAAGTCTTTTACCAAAATTACTAAAAAGAAAAAAACCGGGAGAATCACTCCGTATCTGGGTTCCTGCATGTTCAACAGGCGAAGAAGCGTATTCAATCGCCATGATGTTGCTCGAAATACAGGGCAGTCTAACAACCACCATACCCGTCCAGATATTTGCAACCGACCTCAGTGATCAAGCCATCATCAAAGCTCGCATAGGTATGTACACCAAGAAGGAGTTAGAAACTGTTTCGCCAATACGGATCCAACGTTTCTTTGTAAAAACTGATGGGAGTTTTCGTGTAAATAAAACCGTGCGAGAAATGTGTGTCTTCGCACAGCATAATATTTTAAGCGACCCGCCATTTTCAAGGCTTGATTTTATCAGTTGTTGCAATCTATTTATTTATTTAGATACCGCTGCACAAAAAAAAGCAGTTAACACCTTTCACTACGCTTTGAACAGTGATGGATTTTTAATGCTCGGCAAATCAGAAAACTTAAGTCAGTCAACTGCACTTTTTACAAGCACCAATAAAAAGCATAAAATATTTTCACGCAAAATAAATTCAACTTCACAGAGGATGCCTGAACTTTCGCCCCGCTTTGCGCAGCAAACCGGAACTGAAAATAATGTTTCAAATGGTAACAGAAATAAAACACATATAAATATTTCCGGTAATCCCCATGTACTTGATAATGCTATAGATTCAGTCCTTATTTCAGATTTTATGCCCGCAAGTGTGGTTATTGATCACCAGATGGAAATCATACAGTTTCGCGGTACAACAGATTTATTTCTTACACATCCAAAAGGCAGAGCCACATTTAATATTATAAAAATGGCTCGACCTGAAATTGCATATGAATTGCGCAATGCAATTGCCAAAGTCATTAAAACGAAAAACCGCATTCGAAAAACCGGAATTGAAATGAAATTCAATTCTGAAGTGAAAATTGTAAGTATTGAAGTTGTCCCGCTTAACATAGAATGGAACGAACCCCTGATGCTAATTCTTTTTACAGAACATGAACAAGCAGATTTATATTCACATGATGAGAGCAGCACAAAAAATACATCCCTTTCAAAAGATCGGAGGATAAAAAAATTAGAACTTGAATTGGCAGATGCTCATGCTCAAACACTATCATCCTCGCAGGAGCAGGAAGCAGTTACCGAAGAATTGCAAAGTGCAAATGAAGAGGTGGTTTCGAGCAATGAAGAATTGCAAACCATGAATGAAGAATTAGAAACTTCAAAAGAAGAAATAGAATCAGCCAACGAAGAACTCATTACCACCAATCAGGAATTGCAAACGCGCAATGACTTGCTCAATGAATCGTATGAATATTCCAATGCCATCGTTTCCACTATGCATGAACCCATGTTGGTTTTAGGAAAAGATCTTCGTGTAAAGTCTGCCAACATGGCTTTTTACAAAAAATTTGGTGTTACCGAAGATCAAACCTTGGGTATGATTTTATATGATTTGGGAAACAAACAATGGAATATTCCTGCCCTGCGCGCATTGCTAGAAGACATCATTCCCAAGAACTCACAGTTCTTAAATTACGAAGTTAAACACACCTTCTTGAATATAGGTGAAAAAATAATGTCACTCAATGCTAGCCGTGTTATTCAAAATACCCATCGCGAACAATTGATCCTTCTTATTATCTCTGACATTACTGAAGTGCGGCACTTAATTGTAGAAAAGGAACTTAGAGATAAAGAAAGACTCACTAAAGAAATAAAAGATCGCAAAACAGAAAAATTAAGATTAGAAAAAGCGGTTAAAGAAAGGACTCAAGAATTAAAAAAGGCTAATGAAAACCTAGAAGAGAAAAACACGGCACTTATAAATGTGAATAAAGAACTTGAAGCATTTGCTTATGTCTCAAGTCATGATTTGCAAGAGCCGCTTCGCAAAATACAAACCTTTGCAGGCCGCTTACTAGAAAAAGAAAATGAAAACTTAAGCGATAGCGGAAAAAATTATTTCAACCTCATGCGCGATGC
>JBGTDF010000008.1:0-2999 GCA_041748455.1 Planktosalinus sp. | reverse complement strand
CGCAACACATGCGATTTACCTTTTTTAGGCGGAATGTATAATTCTATATCGTCTGTAAATAGAATCAGCCCTATTTTATCATTATTTTGCAAGGCAGAAAAGGCAAGTGTGGCGGCAATTTCTGTTACAATTTCATTTTTAAACTGTGAAGTTGACCCAAAATGTTCAGAACCACTAATGTCTATTAACAACATCATAGTTAGTTCCCGTTCCTCTTCAAAAACCTTTATGAAAGGCTCATTGTAACGCGCGGTAACATTCCAGTCAATATTTCTAACATCATCCCCAAACTGGTACTGACGCACCTCACTAAAAGTCATTCCCCGGCCTTTGAAGGTCGTGTGATATTCTCCCCCAAAAAGGTTGTCGCTCAACCTTCGGGTTTTGATTTCAATCTTTCTGACTTTTTTGAGAAGTTCTTTAGTATCCATTTTTCCTCTCCCTAATCCCTTTCTAATGAAGGGACTTTATAATATTGTTTAAATTAAACTTTTTGTGATAGTAAATGGGTTACTTTAAGTTTGGACCCACCATTATTAACCATTAACAATTAATTATTAATAATTATGGTACTTCAATCTGGTTTACAATCTTATTGATAAGATCTTCAGAAGTAATATTTTCAGCTTCCGCTTCATAGGTGATCCCTATTCTGTGCCTTAGCACATCGTGCACAACAGCCCTAACATCTTCCGGAATTACATAGCCTCTTCTCTTGATGAAAGCATAGCATTTTGCAGCAATGGCAAGGTTTATACTTCCGCGGGGAGAAGCCCCATAATTGATTAATGGTTTTAAATCTGTAAGATTAAATTTTTCAGGGTATCGTGTGGCAAAAACAATATCCAGGATGTATTTTTCGATTTTCTCATCCATATAGACTTCCCTAACTGCTTCCTGTGCCCTGAATATTTGATCAACAGTTACCACGGGATTAATTTTATCAAAAGCCCCTTTCAGATTTTGCCTAACAATAAGTTGTTCATCTTGTAATTGTGGGTATTTAATAACTGTTTTAAGCATAAAACGGTCCATTTGAGCTTCGGGAAGTGGATATGTTCCTTCCTGCTCAATGGGATTCATAGTTGCCATCACTAAAAACGGCCTGTCTAATTTATAGGTTTCCTCCCCGATAGTTACCTGCTTTTCCTGCATGGCTTCTAAAAGTGCAGACTGCACTTTTGCAGGAGCCCTGTTAATCTCATCGGCAAGTACAAAATTAGCAAATATGGGTCCTTTTTTTATACTGAAGTCATTGAGCTTCATATTGTAAATCAAGGTCCCCACAACGTCTGCGGGAAGTAAATCTGGGGTAAATTGTATCCTGCTAAAAGAACCGTGTACTGCTTGCGCTAGGGTATTGATTGCCAAAGTTTTTGCTAATCCGGGAACTCCTTCCAGTAAAATGTGACCCTGACCAAGCAACCCAATTAAAAGTCGTTCAACCATGTGCTTTTGACCAATGATGACTTTATTCATCTCCATGGTTAAAATGTCGACAAAAGCACTCTCTCTTTCTATTTTTTCATTTAGTACTCCAATGTCAATGGAGGTGCCGGTTTCTTCCATAATTTTATCTTTTAAAAAGTTTTAATTTTTAACGATGCAAATTGGAAAAATATATGCAGTTATCCTGTTAACAATTGGTTAAAAATATAAACCGGCGCAAATAAGCGCCGGCTGAAAAAAAAACATTAATAAAATAATAATTAAAGAAGGTTGATTGTGCCTAAAGCAGTTACTTCTCCATTGACCACCACGACGTTTTCCAAGACTAGTATATTAAATCCTGAAGTAACTTCAGGCTCAATGGTAACTGTATAGGTGCCATCAGTAACTCCGTGAAGCACAAATTGACCATCAGCTGCAGTAAATGCTGAAATGGTATTTGTTGCATTAGATGCAGTCACGAGGGATTGAAAACCCAGAGGAAGTACTAGCCCGGTTATCGAACCGCTTTCAGAAACAGTACTTACTCTAATTACAGGTTTCAAAAGATATCCTCCATTTCCTTGTACTACAATAGACTGTTCAACATCAAAATCAAGAATAAATTCGTAAAGAATACCACCTAAGAGTGTTTGATTGATATTCAATTTTAGCCCTGACTGTTGTGCACTTGGCGTTGCTAAGGCAAAAGTTTCTCCATCTACAACGATAGAGTTGTTATTACCCAGGATCAAACGCATTTGAGTTACATTTCCCGAAGGAATTTCTTCGTCTGCAAGCAGTACAGTAAGACCTCCTGTTAATTCTAACAGGTCATAAATGCCTGTGTTGATATTTCCAAGTGAAACTTCACCATCGCCATCACTATATTTAACAACTACATCCTGAACATCCACAAAAACAGCGTCATAATCGCCTGGCGCATCCGTTAAGTGAACCATAATTTTTGAAGTTTGATTGGCATTATTGTCATCATCACTACAAGCCGTAAAAGCAAACAATACAATCGTAAGGAAGCTAAATTTTATTAGATTTTTCATGTTAAAATAAATTTGAGTTAATAACAGACAATATTAGAACAGAAAAATTATGATAATATCATTTTAACTACAATTAACGTTGTGCTTAACTAACTTTTAACTTCCAAATGGCTGATAATTATCTTACATTTAGTGCCGGCTATTAAAAAGATTATGAATAAGAAAACAGCGCTCATTACAGGAGCAACCTCAGGAATTGGACTGGCAACTGCACAAATTTTTGCAAAAAATGGCATACGCCTTATACTTTGCGGAAGAAGGGAAGATCGAATGAATGATATAGCTAACGAGCTTAAAAACCATACAGATGTTCACACCCTTTTGTTTGACGTAAGAAATAATGAAGATGTCTTTAAAAGCATCCAAAGTTTGCCGGAATCTTTTACCAAAGTGGATATTTTAATTAATAATGCAGGGAATGCCCATGGTTTGGATGCCATACAAAATGGAAATACAGAGGATTGGGATGCTATGCTGGATATTAATGTGAAAGGCTTGCTGTATGTTTCG
>JBGTDF010000007.1:0-2500 GCA_041748455.1 Planktosalinus sp. | reverse complement strand
AAAACACAATTCTATTTGGAAGGACGCACCCCAAAAAATATAATTATTGTGCCAGGGAAGATTGTGAATATTGTGGGATAGTATAGCTAAAGTAATGTTTAGCGCAAAAAGGATTTCTGAAGGTGAGATTAATCATTTCATTATTTCCTTTGTTTGTTATCTTTATTCCTATTAATAAATAAGAATCAAATATTTATATGGAGTGGTCTGATTTTGACTTTTGGAAATTTCTGGCAGGACTAGGTATTTTCATGTTTGGTATGTTTCTTTTGGAAGAAGCCATCAAGCAACTTTCAGGCAGGGCATTTAAAACGTTTATAAGAAAATCGACCAAAGGAAAAATTCGCTCCATATTCACCGGTTTTTTCTCCACGGCAATTTTACAGAGCAGTTCAGCGGTTTCTTTAATGACGCTCACGTTTGTGGGTGCCGGGATGATTACCATGTACAATGGCATTGGGGTAATAATGGGGGCCAATCTGGGTACCACCGCTACGAGTTGGCTTGTAGCAACCGTTGGATTTAAGATCAATATTGAAGGTCTTTTCCTTCCGTTACTCGCCATAGGTGGATTGGGCTTGATGTTTATGCACAATTCCTCTAAATATGCGGGAATAAGCAAAATATTCGTCGGGCTGGGATTTCTGTTCATGGGCCTGGATTATATGAAAATGAGCGTGGAAGGTCTGACAGATTCTTTTGAAATTAGTTCCATAACCCATTACGGACTGTGGTTTTATGTGGTTGTTGCTATCGTTTTGACCTCTGTGATGCAATCCAGTTCTGCGACTATCGCAATTATTTTGACGGCCTTAAACTCAGGCATTCTTAATTTTGATGAAGGTGCAGCGATGATCATCGGATCAAATATCGGGACTACTACCACGGTAATGCTGGGGGCTATAGGAGGTATTCAATTAAAAAAACAGGTTGCTTTCAGTCATTTGATTTTTAATCTTTTTACCGGAATTGTCGCGTTACTCGCATTGCCATTGTTGATTAAAATAGTGTATCTGATTTTTGAACCCGGGACCAGCGAGGTTTTAGCAGTGACCTTGTTTCATACCATGTTTAACCTTTTGGGGATACTTTTGTTTTTTCCGTTTATTGGTGTTCTGGTAAGGTGGCTTCAGAAAATTTTTCCGGAATCGTCCCATAAAACCACCAAATATATTCATGAAATCTCTGCGGATCTTCCGGAAGCAGCTGAGGTTGCCGTGCGTAATGAAACCATCCACGCATTTCAAAAAACCCTGCGTCTTATCTCTTTGTTATTAAGAACTGAAAAAAATGAGGGAGCAGAAACCTTCCATTCCAAAAAGAAAGAAAATTTTGTAAGTGTTTTTGAAGATATTCAAAAACTTAACAAGGATATCCTGGTTTTTTGTTCCCATATTCCGGTGGACCAATTGGAAGAGTCCCAAAAGGAAAGAAATTCCAATATAAAATATATTGTAATGGTCCTTTCCCAGGTTTCCAAAACCCTGGCGGGAATTATTCAGGAGGTAGAGGAAGTGGATAACTCGAGCAATAAAAAAGTACAGGAAATAGTAAACCATTTAAAATCCCAAATACATGAGGATATACCCATTCTTTTTAAGATGCTGGACAAAGAAGAGTTACCTGAAACCATAGAATTATTCCTGGATAAAGTTAAATCTGATTATAAAAATATGGTGGAATTGATATCCCGCGCCATTGAAGAAAAAAAAATAGAGGAAAAACATATCTCTACATTGTTTATGGTTAACGGCCTTTTGTCACAATCCATCAGACATCTTTTAAGGGCTGTGGAAAAATTGCACTGACAAAATTTCCTAAATCGCCACTTTGTCAAATATGGCTTACATTTTGATTAATTAACTTTAAATTTTAAAAAGAAAAAACAATGTTAGGATATTATATCATCGCCGGTCTCATTTTTATTGTAAGCCTTTATGTAAGCAATCGTTTAAAGAGTAAATTCAAGAAGTATTCCAAAGTCCATTTACAAAATGGCATGAGCGGAAAAGAAATAGCAGAGAAAATGCTGGCAGATCACGGCATTCGTGGTGTGCAGGTAATTTCCACTCCGGGTATGCTAACAGACCACTACAACCCGGCAAACAAAACCGTGAATTTAAGTGAAGGTGTTTATATGCAACGCAATGCGGCAGCTGCTGCAGTTGCTGCCCACGAAGTGGGTCATGCCGTGCAACATGCACAAGCGTATGCGTGGCTGGGAATGCGTTCTAAATTAGTACCTGCGGTAAGTATTGCTTCTAAATATTCCCAATGGGTGATTTTAGGAGGTCTTGTTCTTGCAGCTACTTCCACATTGGGCAGTACGTTGCTTTTAATAGGGATAATTATGTTCGGTATTGGAACTGTATTCAGTTTTGTAACCCTTCCGGTGGAATATGATGCGAGCAAGCGTGCTTTAGCGTGGATGACCAATAAAAATATGTTGACACAACAAGAACACGCTGGTGCCAAAGATTCATTGAAATGGGCAGCACGA
>JBGTDF010000006.1:0-2276 GCA_041748455.1 Planktosalinus sp. | reverse complement strand
GGCATTTACAGTATGGGAATCTGTTCCAATCATCAATCCGCCGGGAAAGGCATAGTTTTCCAAAACCACCTGGTGGATAATTCCGGCACCGGGTCGCCAGAACCCAATACCGTACTTATTGGATACAGATTCCAGAAAGTCAAAAACTTCCTTGCTGCTGTCATTAGCTCTCTTCAAATCTTCAAAAGCACCTGATTTGGCTTGTATAAGGTGATCACAATGCACCGTGGTGGGAACTGCTACTTTATCTTTACCTGCCTGCATAAATTGCAAAAGTGCCATTTGTGCCGTGGCATCCTGACACGCAATCCTGTCCGGTGCAAAATCCACATAATCCTTACCTCGTTGAAAAGCTGTGGATGGCATTCCTTCCCAGAGATGTGTGTAAAGTATTTTTTCAGTAAGGGTAAGTGGTTTGCCCACAATTTGACGCGCTTTTGTTATTCGCTCGTCCATGGTTGCATATACCTTTTTAATCATTTCGATATCAAATGCCATAATCGTTCTTTTAGATTGTTTGATTGTTTTTTGAAGAAGCACAAAGTTACAAAAAGGGATGCAGATTTAAAAATTATTAAGGAAATGCAATAACTATTGAGAATACTGTAAATTATAGAATAAAATTACTTATTATATTAAATATTTGATAATTTTAAATAGCCAAAATTATAAATCTTTTAAACTATACTTTTGCGATCTTGCGTTTAAAAATTGGTTTATCCCGGATATCCATCATTGGTTTTTCATAAATGCGATAGAGAATATAGGAAAGTAGTATAGTTAATAAAACATACACGGCTGCGAAAATTATTTTTTGACGCACATCAAGAAATTCAATCGGCTGAAAATAGCGCATTAATTGTAGTATAATAGAATAGTGCAACAAATACATGGAATAGGAAATTAAACTGATGATTGTGACTGGTTTTAAAAAACCGGTAGTTGTGGATTTCCATTGCGACAGGAATGGTAAGGCCAAAGCAATAAAAACCGAACAGAAAGGTAAATACAAAACATTCCAGAAAAACGGAAAGTCTTCTATAAAAAGTCCGAATTTAGGAATGCTGAAATGCAACAGCAGAAAACCAAATATTCCTGCAAATAACAATTGATTTTTAAATCTTTTCCAGGCTTCTTTTTTAACAAGGGAAATATAGGCAGCCAGCACACCATAATAGATGGCGTCTATACGATATAAAACTACAGCCTTAAGTTCTATGTTCCATTGGGTCAAATCCCCCGCAAGGTGTGTATGGTTATAATATATTTTAGTTCCCAAAAAAAACAACAGTATAAAAAGTGTTACCAAAAGAAATCCCTTTTGTCGCGGAATACCGGTTTTAAAAAGCAGGAGCAGGTAAAATAAAAAAGGCCCCAGGATATAGGCAAATTCTTCTATGGGCAAACTCCAGGATTCCGTAAAAAAGATATCCATACCTTCTGTGGCATTTTGCAGAAAGAAAAAATAAGATAAAATAGTGCCCGGTAATTCCCTCCCAAAATACAGCACAATTACAATATTAATTATAAGTGCCAAATAATAATTGGGCAAAGTGCGAAACCACCGGCGAATCAGAAAATAATGTAAATCCTTATAGGTATAATCAGAAGCAGTAAATATCCGGAAGAGTATACGACCTATCAAAAAACCGCTGAGCACAAAGAAAATTTCTACACCCATCACCCCCATCAATCGCAACATATCAATAAGTCCCCCTGAGGCTTCCGGAAAAATCCAGAGTGCATGTGAAAAAACCACAAATAGAATAGCTACCGCCCGCATCAGGTCCAAACCAAAAATTCGTTCCGTATAGTTTATTTTCATATAAAACCAATGTGGAACGAATATACAAATAAGCGCATATCTTTTTAAAGGGAAAAAAGAATTTAAGTTAAAACAGACTTCTGATAATCTCTTCTATAGTCAGCCCTTCTGCTTCTGCCTTGTAGTTTTTAATCAATCGGTGTCTTAGTACACCGGTTGCCACTGCTTGTACATCTTCGATATCAGGAGAAAACTTCCCGTTTAGTGCTGCATTGGATTTTGCTGCAAGAATCAGGTTTTGAGAGGCTCGTGGTCCTGCTCCCCAATCGATATAATTTTTGATCATAGCAGATGCAGACGGTGAATTCGGGCGGGTTTTAGCTACCAGGGCAACGGCATATTCAATCACATTATCTGCAACAGGTATGCGGCGTATCAAATTCTGAAAATCAATTATTTCCTGCGCAGTGAATAACGCCTGAATAGTCTCGTGCTGGTCTGTAGTAGTAGT
>JBGTDF010000005.1:0-5598 GCA_041748455.1 Planktosalinus sp. | reverse complement strand
GCTTTTTTACAAGCGGCATTGTAATCCTCCACGCTTATTTTTTTACCAATGTCTTCTTTGGTAATGCCCAGTTCTTTTTCAACGCCTAGTTCAATTGGTAAACCATGAGTGTCCCAACCGGCTTTACGTTGTACCTGAAATCCTTTTTGGGTCTTGTAGCGACAAAAGATGTCTTTTATGGCTCGTGCCATCACATGGTGAATACCGGGAAGGCCATTAGCAGAAGGCGGGCCTTCAAAAAAGATGAAAGGGGCATTCCCTTCACGGGTGGTAATGCTTTTTTCAAAAATGTTTTCCTGCTTCCAAAAATCCAATACTTCATCGGCTACTTTGGCCAGATCCAAACCTTTATATTCAGGAAATTTTTTGCTCATCATCGCTAACTTTAATTAAGGTTGCGAAAATAAGCATTTTAGGGGAATATTCCACCCTTAAAACGTATACTTCAGTGCAACAATAAGGTTTCTTCCCGGAGCGGCAATTCCCGAGGAATAGGTGCGATAGCGTTGGTCTGTTATATTTTCTAGCGAAGCGTTTGCCTGTAGATTGTCTGTGATGGTGTATTGCGTTGCGAGATTAAAGGTGTACCAAGACGGGGAGAACAAATCCCCATTGGCATTTACCGGATAAATCTCCGGCTTGTTTGCTTCTGAAGGTGCAAGGTCCTGCGGGTCAAAACCACCACTGTAATTGGCAAAAGCATCTATTTTAAATCGGTTGTTTTTCCAAACGAGTCTTGTATTTCCAAATTGTGGAGGCGCGTGGCGCAAAGGTGCTTCATTGCCGTTGTCCAGCACTTCATAGCCATCGCTGATGGTGTAGTTAGATCGCAGGTGCAACGTTTTGCAAAAATGAATTTCGAGACCTGCTTCCAGACCATACACTCTTGCATCTGCAGCATTTTGAATGGCTTGCACATTGCTTGATTCCCCTTGATATTCGATCTCGGTTTCGCCATTTAAGTTAAAATCGCTACGCACAAGGGCGTTATCTAATTTGGTGTAAAATGTAGCAACATCTATTTTTAGTACATTGCCAAAATTAAGATTGGTCCCTATTTCGCCATTATAGGCATATTCTGCCTTTAAATCCGGGTTGGGAACTACCACTGATCCCGGTTCTGATTCAAATATTTTACCAATATCGTCTATATTAGGCGCGCGAAAGGCAGTTCCAAAATTAGCGCGCAACCCCAGTGTTTCATTAGCCTGATAAGAAACCCCCACGCTGCCGGTAATATTTCCTGAATTTATTTGTGTATCGGAAAATGGAAAGTCATAAAACCGATTGTCAAACGTGGCATCAATAAGAAAATGGCTATAGCGCAAACCCGATTGTAAGGAGAATTTAGGTGTTATTTTCCATAGCATACTGCCGTAAGCTGCATACGATTGCCATGTAGAACCATCGGGATATCTGGCTGCTGTTTCTTCTATGTCCCCTGTGTTTATGTCTGTAACACTGCCTGTAGAGTTTATTTTATTGTGGATGTATTCCGTTCCATAAAAAAGGGAAACAGCATTCAGGTCTTTGGTGAAATCCAAAGTGGCAGAAATGGCATCCACATTTTCTTCGGTAGTGAAAAAATCAGGACTGTTTACATTTCTGTTGTTTCGGCTTTCTTCAAATTTTTGGTAACCAACAATTATTTTTGATTTGTCATATAAAATGTTGTTGCTTGTGTTTTCAGCCTGCAGGTTTCCGGAAAACCAAAGTTGCGGGCCGTAATACCATTCCGCATCCCTTAAATTTCCATTCCGCTCCCGTGTTAAACGGTCATATCTCGAATAGTCTGACGTGTTGGAAAAGAGGAAGTTTGCGGCAAAATTCCATCTTTCATTGGGCATAAAACGAATTGTCTGTGCCACACTTACCTGATTATATCCGGTGGGGGTTTGTACCAAAGGTTTTTCGTTAGGAACCTGAATGTCTTCCCCATTATTGGTTTCTATGTAAAAATTCCGAATATAGTGGTCAGGACCATTGGAACCCATGCGCAGGTCGCCAAAATCGCTGTAGCTGATACTGCTTAAAAATGCCCATTCTTTGAACCCCAAATTAAAATCTACATGGCCTGTTTTCTCTTCATTTGCAGTCGCATACCGTGCAACGGCATTCCCTGAAAAAGACATGCCCTCCTGCATGGAAAATTTAGGTTGAAGGGTGTAAAAATTCATTACACCACCTATGGCGTCACTGCCATAAACCACAGACCCGGGGCCTAAAATAACTTCGGTGTTTTCGACTACAAATGGATCGATGGAGAGGATGTTTTGAATATTTCCGCCACGAAAAATAGCGGTGTTCATACGCACCCCGTCCACGGTCATAAGTAATCTATTTGTGGAAAAACCACGTATCATGGGGCTACCACCACCCAGCTGGCTTTTTTGGACAAATACTTTACCGCTGTTGCTCAGTAGATCTGCTGTGGTTTGTGGCTGGAAAATTTGGGCATCCCGGCTATTTATACTAACCACACTTTGCGGGATATCCCTTTTGTTCTGGGAGAATCCGGTGACAGAAAAAATAATTTCATCCAGTTTACTTGCATTCTGCTCTAACAGAACAATGTTATTATTCTCTTCAATTTGCTTTTTGGTTAGGATGAGATTATAGTAGGAAGCGTGTTGAAAATTTATTTTTTCATTTGCGCTGAATATATCCAAAGAAACATAGCCGTCAAAATCAGAAACTACCCCTTTGGACTTGTTATTATTGAAAATGGCTACATCTGAAACCGGATTTTTTGTACCTGCTTCCAAAATTTGGATTTTTTGGGAATACGTATACAACCCAAAGCATAAAAAAGAAATCAGGGTAAAAATTAATTTCATAGGGTTAGCTAAATAGCTGGTTTAAAACTTCGAGCGATTTTGGTTTTTTAAATCCCTGAATGTGTAATTCATAGTACAACAAAAGGATGTTTAAACTGTCAGAACGCTCTTTTTTCGTTAGCTTGACAGCATTTAACGCATCAAATTTTATACCGAAAAGCTGTTTAAACCCGCTATTTTCAGGAATCTTTATGCAATAAATATTTGTAGGGCTTTTTTGAAATATTCCGTCCAAGGCATTAAAAACCGGCAGTTCTAGTGTGGACTCATCAGGATAAAACCCTAAGTAATCTGTTAATTGCAACAAAAACAGCAGGTGAAAATTAGCGGTATTATCATTTTTATCCAGCCATTGTATGGAATTTTCCAAGAATAGAAAGAGCGATTCGTTTTTTTCTTCTTCCTGAATTACATTTTTTAATATTTCCGACAAGAAGAGCACTAAGGATGTTTTTACAATTTTGGTATGTAAAGATTGGGGGGTATAGTAAACTTTTGCTTCCTGAATAAACTCCAGCGTCCCTTTATCTTTGTGATTGGCGGTGATTTCCAGTAAAGTTAATGGCTGAAATAGGGAGGTGCGTATTTTTCCTTTTTTAGATTTGAGGATATTCCTGAGCAAATAGCTTTTAAGTCCTGAAGATTGGGTAAAACATTTTACGATTAAGTCAGCTTCACTGTATTTTATAGAGGTAATTACTAGTGCTTTTGTCGTGATTTGCATTAGCGGATAATCATTACTTTGGCGATTTTTGTTTCCAGGGCATCGCTGCTGGTAACCATTATAAAATACACGCCTGAAGCAACCCTGTACCGCCCAAAAGCTGTAGTATCCCAGAGGATACTTCCCCCTTCTGAAACCTGTTCAAAGACGAGATTGCCGTTCAGATCTGTAATTTTTACATTAGACCTTGCCATTAAACCGTCGATGGTAACATTGCCGTTAAAGCCGGGCCGAACGGGATTGGGATATGCCCTTACTGCTTGTAAGTTCTCGCTGGGTGCTGTGGCGCTGCCATTATAAGAAACTAAACCGTTTGCTGTTGCGATATATACCACACCGCTTTGTGGGTCTATAGCAATATCCAATACATTGTTAGAGGGCAAAGGAGAATTTTCTTTAGTGAAGCGAAGTAATGTTTCCTGACCATTTGGGGAAAAATAGAATACCCCGGATGTTGCAGTTGCGACCCATTTATTGTTTGAACCATCAACTTCAATATCTGTAATAGATTGTTCAAAAAGAAGCTCTTGGGGAACGCCATCGTCTAATATAATGATGGATTGCGCATCTATATTGGCGCCATCCTCAAAAAACCCACCTACATTAAAGAGCACCCGAAGGCCTTTTGCGGTCCCAATCCACAATTGGTTTCTATTGTCAAAAGCTAATGCCCTTATTGTACTGGAAGGTAAATTTCCATTTCCTAAATCTTCACCAATTTTTTGAAATGTGGAAGTGTTGGGATTATATCCTATTACTCCATTATTTACAGACCCAAAAAAAACATTTCCCTCCCTGCTGATTTTCAGTTTATTTAAACCAACTTCTCCCGCCGGATTTGCGATAATACCGGAGATATCAAAGCTTTGTATTTGCCCTCCCGTAGTTAATCTTTTAAGTGGGTCTTGAGGCCCTGACTGTACAAACCAAAGATTTCCCTGCCGGTCAAAATCAGCGCCAAATATTCTTAAACTATTATCAGACAAAGCTGTTTCTAAATTACTGTTAGTCTCATCAAGTAGTATTGTGGGCACATTATCGACTATTTTTAAAAGCCCGTCAAACATAGAACTGGCATATGCTTCCTGAGGGTTTGTCGGATTAATTTTCACATGTACAATAGATCTTGCGCCTAAAACATCATCAAACTCAATATTTGTCCACATCTCATCCTTAAAATGACTAATTCCCCTGTTATTAAGGGGGTATGGATTAAAAGTTTGTGTAACCTCGCCAAAAACGACCCAAAGTTGTCCAGCACTCGTATCCAGGGCAAAAGGGTTGTTAAGAATTGGCCCGTCAGGAAGGATTTGCTCTGCCTGGGTACTTCCGAAAGGAACTTCCAGAATTCCATGTTCCCTGGTGCCTAAATACACGTTATTATTATATGCCAATGTATTGGAAAGTGTGTATTCATAATCCATAACATTAGCAACTGTCGCAACAACATTTAAATTTACATCAAAAACAGTAGACCGGGTATTTGAAGTAACGGTTAAAAAATTGGAACCGGAATAAATAGTTCTATTGGTTTGCGGAAAAGACGCTACCTGTTGAAATATAGTGCCATTAAATCTATGTAGATTGTTTAATTTATCTATCATATATAGACTGCCCCCAAAGTTTTGTACCCCAAAAGAACCCGAATTAAAAATATCACTCCACTGCGAAAAATCAATCAGGTTAGTATTGTTGACTAAAGCCCTTTTGATTTTATTATCCATTGCTGCATATATATAATCTTCAAAAACCGCAGTTTGAAATACTTTACTTTGTGTGCCAAAATCACCAATGATATAGGTGTCCCCAAATTCCAGTCCCACAAGGTCATAAAGCGAGATACCAAAATCTGTAGAAATATAAACAAATCCGTTAAATTCATTGAAATGATTAATTCGCTTCTGGTTTGGCGGAATAGTGGGTTTATTTAAAATATCGACAACTTTTAGTACATCCCTGTCTTCATTGACTATTTCAATTAGACCATTTTCATATCCTATAAATAGTAAATCATAATCTTCACTATAATGAATTTTT
>JBGTDF010000004.1:0-8639 GCA_041748455.1 Planktosalinus sp. | reverse complement strand
GATTTTAACTTTTTACTTAACCCTTTCCACAATCACTTTAAGAAAATTAAAATAAAGTCACAACAACCTTTTATTTTTGATAGCCGCTTTTTTGAATAATATCAATCGTGATATTAAAAGGATGTTTTTTCAAAATTCCAGAAAGTGCTTATAAGATTTTGAAAATTGATAAATCAGTTTTTGCTGCTAATATCCGGAAAGTTCTGGAGGCTATGAGCAGTTGGAGAAGAAGAAAGGTTTTTAAAAATTCTTTATCCCCGGAACAAGAAGAAGTGTTCTTTCATTTTTTCTATTTCAGAATTTTTATTGGTAATGATATATTCGATGGCCTCACTGGTAAACAATCTCCCTTTTTGAGTTAGCGATACTATTTCATTATCAATAACGATCAAATTATTTTTTAACCCCAGATCCAATACGGATTTAGCCCTTACTTTTTGCCAGTTTATATGTTCATATAAATGCTTTACACGACGTTCTTTTTCTTCCTCATGATTGTTGATGTGCAATAAGAAAGTGAGAAGGGAAACTTCCAACTTTTGCCTGCTCTGCCTGTAAAGCACAGCTAAAAGGCCTTTGTCCGGAGCAAACATATAGACAAGAAAGAATACTATTCCCAATACGGTGGTCATAGAACCCGCTATGGAAGCATCCAGTAAATTTGCCATCCAATACCCTGCAATGGCGCAAAACACTCCGAAAAATATGGAGAGAAACAACATTTTCTTTAAATTGGTAGTTAAAAGGTATGCTGTGGCTGCAGGAGCTATAATTAATGCAACCACCAAAATTGCGCCAACAGCATCAAAAGCCCCCACAGTAGTTACTGAAGAAACTGTCATAAGGCCATAATGGATTACTACGGGGGAAAACCCCAAGGCTGCCGATATTCCGGGATCAAAAGTGCTTACTTTAAGTTCTTTGTAGAATGCAATTAGTAAGCTAAGGGTAATTAACAAAATACTTCCGATTATCCACATGGATTTAGGTCCAACATCCACACCTCCAATTTCCAAGCGATCAAATGGGGCAAAAGCAATTTCTCCCAAAAGTACCGCATCCACATCTAAATGTATATCATTGGCATTTTGCGCTATTAAAATTACCCCAATACTAAAGAGCACCGGAAACACTAAACCTATGGCAGTATCTTCCTTGACCAATCCTGTTTTCTGAATAAATTCTACAAGGACCACGGTTACCAACCCACTTAATGCAGCTAAAATAATTAGCAAGGGTGAATTAAGGTCTTGCGTAATAAAAAACCCTATAACTATGCCCGGCAAGATGGAATGACTTATAGCATCACTTATCAGGGCCATTTTCCTTAACACCAGGAAAGTTCCGGGAATAGCACAGGCCGCTGCCACTAAACTGGCTATTATCTGTATTTCAATCTGTGCGCTACTCATTGACCATACTTTGGTTGGTATATAAATTTTGTGCTGTATCAAAACCTTTTTTGGTGAGTGACCATTCTTGACCTGTAATGGTAACCAAGCCTTTATCTTCCAGTTGCTGCAGTGTTTTTTTTGTAAACCCTTGAAAATTGTTTAATATTCTAATGTTGTGCGGATGGGTTATGTTTTCATGATTAAAAACAATGTTGTACATAAAAGCCAGGGTTTTATCCTGCTCCAGATCTTTTCGGTTTTGGAGAAATCGTATTTCCCTGAACAGTAAACCGCGGGTTGGGGAAAATATAAAGGAGATTAACACAACTGAAGATGCTACCAGGACAATCACGGGGCCAGTAGAAAGGTTATCATAACTTGCGCTAATAGCGGTGCCGGTTACCCCGGAAAAAGCCCCAAAAACAGCAGCAAGAAAGATCATAATACCCAGACTGTTTGTCCATTGTCTTGCCGCCGCCGCAGGGGCAAGTAACATGGCACTCATAAGCACAACTCCTACGGTTTGCAGCCCCAAGACGATCGCTACCACAATAAAAAAGGTGATTAGTATATCGATAAAATTTGTGTTGAAGCCTAAAGTTTTGGTGTATTCTGCATCAAAAAGCATAATTTTAAATTCCTTCCAGAAAACTAATAACACTATTAATGAAATTCCAGTTACTATGCTCATCAGCCAGACATCACTTTCTAATAATGTAGCTGCTTGCCCAAAAAGATATTTGTCCAGACCCGCCTGATTGGCATTTGGTTGCTTCTGAATAAAAGTAAGCAAGAGTATTCCGAATCCAAAGAATAAAGACAACACAAGTCCTAAAGCGGTATCACTTTTCAAATGTGTTTTGGAAGTAATACCACGTATCCAGAAAGTACCCACCAGACCACTAACCAAAGCTCCTAATAATAAAATAGTACTGTCTTTTGTGCCGGTAATTAAAAATGCAATTGCTATGCCCGGTAAAGCGGCATGGGAAATAGCATCTCCCAGTAAGCTCTGTTTTCGCAATACGGCAAAACTCCCCAGCATACCACATATAATTCCCAACACCGCCGTTCCCAGACTGATGGTGCGCAGGGTATAATCGGTAAAGAGCATAGAGAAATATTCTGTCATAGTATTTAGCAGAAATTGGTGTTATTTTAATTCTACCGGATTAAGACTTATTCGTTTACTGCTACTTTATAGTTAATGCCATACGTTTTGGTAAGGTTATCATCGTTAAAAATATTTTTTACCGTTCCCGTGGCGATTTTTTTCACATTTAAAAACGTTACCCAGTCAAAATATTCAGGTACGGTTTGCAGATCATGATGTACTACAATTACTGTTTTACCGGCTTCCCTCAGGGCCTTTAAAATATTGATGATAGCCCGCTCTGTGGTAGCGTCAACACCTTGAAAGGGTTCGTCCATAAAGTAAATGGATGCGTTTTGAGCCAAAGCTCTTGCCAAAAAAACCCGTTGTTGCTGGCCTCCTGAAAGTTGACTGATTTGACGGTTTTTGAATGCCAGCATCCCCACCTGCTCCAATGCCTCCAAAGCTTGCTTTTTCTGTTTTTGCCCGGGTCTTTTTATCCATCCCAGACTGCCGTAAGTACCCATCAATACTACATCAAATGCAGTAGTGGGGAAATCCCAGTCCACACTGCCTTTTTGTGGGACATAGGCTACCAGCGAGCGTTGTTTCTTATAAGGCTTTCCATAAATCGCAACACTGCCAGCTATGGGTTTTATAATGCCTAATATAGCCTTGATTAGTGTCGATTTTCCTGCTCCGTTTGGACCAACAATTGCCATAAGCACCCCTTCCGGAATTTCCAGATCAATGTCCCATAGTACCGGCTTATAATTATAAGCCACGGTGAGATCATCTATTTTTACAGCTAAATTGGAGCTCATTATCTTAAAGCATTTACAATGGTTTTTACATTATGTCTGTACATCCCTATATAAGTTCCTTCCATGCTTCCGGCATTTCCTAGTGCGTCAGAATATAAAGTCCCGCCAATTTCAACATCTTGTCCTTTTGATTTTACAGCAGCTTGAAGGGCTTCAATTGTGCGCCTTGGCACCGAACTTTCAACAAAAATAGCTTTAACATTTTTTTCTACAATAAAATCAGAAATGCGCTGTACATCCTTAACACCCGCTTCCGTCGCAGTCGAAAGCCCTTGAAGGCCCACTACTTCAAAATCATATGCCTGACCAAAATAGCTAAAGGCATCGTGGGCGGTTACAAGGATTCTTTTTTCTTTCGGAAGGCTTTCAATTTCTAAAATTATCTCTTTTTGAAGTGCCTCAAGTTCTTTGACATACTTAATCCCGTTTTCTTGGTAAACGGCTTCGTTTTCGGGATCTAATTCTATTAATTCTTGCATTACAAACCTCGAAACCTCTATCCACATGCCAATATCAAACCAAACGTGAGGATCTACGTTGGATTCAAAATTTTCAGAGGCAATCAAGCTTTTTTTGTTCAGTGAGGCGGTTACTGCAATGGATTTTTTATTTTCGGAACCTATTTTTTTAAATACATCTTCCAGTTTGCCTTCTAAATGCAATCCGTTATAAAAAATTACATCGGCATTTACCAGTTTTGAAACATCGCTTTCACTGGCTTTGTACAAATGTGGATCTACACCACTTCCCATCAGACCTTCCAGATTTATTTTATCATCTCCAATAATTCCCACCATGTCGGTGATCATTGTAGTGGTGGTTACAATATTCAACTTTCCGGAGTCATTTTTGACAGTGTCTTTACAACCCACCAAAATACTTAAGGCAATAATTAAAATATAGGCTTTCATTTTGTGGATTTGTATAACGAGTAATGGGTTTTATATATTTAAAAAATTTATTTAGACAAATCTAAATATTTTACACGGAATAAAAAATTATAAGACGTAAGGAGTGGAAATTATTAACATTTTTATCCTAATTTCTGTTTGGTTGGTGTATCAAAGTAACTTCAATAAATCCTTATCTGTCAAGTATTCAAAACTTCTATGTTTTACCCGGAAGGCCTCGTCCAGAATCACTATAGCAGGTAAAGAAAATTTTGTGTTTTCCCTGCTTGCTAATAACAAGGCAAGTTGATGTATGCCGTTGCGCTTTGTTTTTGATTGTTCATTTGTAAATTCACGACCATCAAAGTGCACAATGTCTTCGCTTTCTGCATCCATTTTTACTGCATAGTATTCCGCATTCAACTTCTTGATCACAGATACCTTTTTAAAAGCAACCTTTTCCATTTTTTTACAATATACGCACCATTCCGCATTAAAATATATGAACACTTTTTTTGGGTTTGCTCTCAAAGAATCTTCTAATTGCTCAAAGGAAATCCAAGCAATGGAAGGGTTATTTATTTTTTGAGCAGTTATAAAAAGCGGTATACAAATAAATATCAAAAGAAAAAGTTTTTTCATGTTCTTAAAATAATGGTTCAGAATATTTACTTTTTAACTCATTTTTTTTATTATCAATGTTCATTAAAAACATGACTTACAGGTTACCAATTTTAATTCCTATAAACAACGTTCTCGGTTTTGCAGGGCCGTATATAAAATCAGAATCTCTTTTGGGTCCGCTGTCAAAATCATCTTGATAGCTGTTAAATACATTTTGAACACCTCCTATAAAGGTCATATGGAAATCCTTAAATAAATCTACATGTTGACTCAATCGTATATTTCCATCAAAAAAATTGGGAGTATCTACTAAGTCGAGAAACCCTGATTCACTTACTACCCTTGGAACAATCATAGTTCCGGTATATGTTCCCGTGAGATCTAATGTTGTATTCTGCCCTAATTTTATATTTGTATTGAAATAACCATAAACTTTCGGGTTTCTTACAAATTCTTTAATAAGAACATCCGATTCTTCCGTGTTTGTAGTCTCATACAATAACTGCGGCTCATCATATTCAGATTTTTGTAAGGTTCCCCCAAATTGAAAAACCAAATTAGACGAAGGGGAAATTCCAATTTCAAAATTAGTGCCGGTCACAAAAGCTCCATTTCCATTGCGCACTTCTTCCAGAACAGATCCATTGGGCAAGGAAGCACCAGTACTAACTGTTGCAAATGGATTTTTAAGTTCTGTAAAAAAGCCTTCTAACAGGAAACTGGTTTGTACTTTTTTAAAATCTTTTGAAAAATTAAGTGACGCGGTATAGGCATTTGAAAATTCAGGGGTCAGGGTTTCGGACAGTATCACAAACGACGGCTCTCCCCCAACTGAAGAAATGTGCAAATCTTCACTAAATGCCTGTGGTGCCCTAAAACCTCTGGCATATCCTGAGCGAAATTTCAGGTTTTCAGTAATAGCATACATTAATGTTAGCCTGGGACTTATAACAGTTTGTTTTACTTGAGAATCACTGGTGATATCGCCAACCTGATAAAAACCGCCAACAACCACATGATCCAATCTTCCTCCAAGCAATGCGGTAAATTTAGAAAATGCTTTCCACTCATATTGTGCATAAGCGCCGTAGGAGTTTACTTTTTGATCAATCAATCTGTTGTAGCCTGCAATTTCATCCTTTGTATTGCTTATGTTGTATTCGCCTCCTAAAGTAAGAACATCTTCACTTTTAAACGTTCTCGTAAATTGCATTCCGGCGAGGGCAGCAAAGTCTTTGGTGTTTCCGTAGGCATTTATCGCTGTTAGTGTATCCTGTGCAGTTCTCCCTCCACCAAGACCTCCATAATAACTCTCCCTGGCGGTGTTTTGTCCTGATAAGTAAATGGAAAATTTATTAAAATAGTCGTCGCTAAATAAGTCATAGGTTATGCCACCTATAAAGGTATTGTGGTCCAGTTCTTCGGTAATATCTGTTAGGTGTGGAGCCAACTCTAGCTTATCTCCCCCACGACGGTATTCCTTTATTGTGGTAAGATCTAAAGAAATTTTACTGTTTTTATTGGGTTTTAAAAATGCATTAGCGCCTATGGAGTTGTTAGTGAGTTCCACAAGCTCTGTAAAACCATCCTTATTTGCATCAAAAGCTTCTCTGTTTCGGCTCATTCCATACACTGTTACTCCGCTGGAAAGGTTGTCACTTACCACTGTTGCGTTAAAGTTTAGACTGTATTCAGGAATTTTCCCGTTTATCAGACCAAAGTTTGAGGCGATTTCCCAATTGTTTAAAACGGGTTCTTTAGTAATGATATTAATGGTTCCGGCAATAGCATTTGATCCAAACAGGGCAGAACCACCACTGCGCACCACTTCGACACGGTCTAAGATGGATGTTGGTATTTGTTCCAGGCCGTAAACCCCGTTCAATGCACTGAAAACAGCACGGCTATTTACTAAAATCTGACTATAGCTGCCGTCAAGCCCATTAAGGCGTACCTGGGTAAATCCACAGTTTTGACAGTTGGTTTCCACTCTTACCCCGGGTTGAAAATTTAAACTTTCGGCAACGGTGATGGATTGTGTGGCGTGGAATAATTTGGCGCCTAAAACATTTACGATAACTGGGGCATCTTTTCGGTCAATACGATTACGTGTAGCGCTTACCACTACTTCATTAATTCCCAAAAGGTCTTCAGTAAGCTTAATTTCCAATGATTTACCTGCAAAGTCTTGGGGTTTAATTTCCAAAATAATAGTTTTAAAACCTACCGCTTGTATGGTGATTTTTTTAATCCCTTCTTCTATAGACAATGTAAAATTGCCTTCCATATCAGTAGCAGTTCCTGTTCCTGTATTTGCAACGTAAACATTTATTAACGGCATGGGGCTTCCATTATGGGTAATCTGTCCAGAAACTTCGAATTTTTGTGCATTTACTATTTGGAAAACAAAGAACACTATACTAAAAGAAAGAATCTTCATAATACTAATAAAACGAATTTTGACAAATGTATAAAATAAATTTAGACTAATCTAAAAAAATTATTAGTTTTAAATAAAGATTTAGTTTAACCTAAAAATTATATTTACAAATAAAAAATATATTTTTACAGTCAAAAATATAAGCCCATGTTCAGCGATTCAGAAGAAAACTATTTAAAGGCAATACTTCATTTGGAGCGGTTTTCCAAAGATGGGGTTTCAACCAATGCCATTGCAGAGCAAATGAACACGAAAGCCTCCTCAGTAACAGATATGCTGAAGAAGCTTGCAGACAAAAGGTTGGTGCATTATGTCAAATACCAGGGCGTCACACTTACTTCCTTAGGAAAACAAACTGCAGCAGGGATTATCAGAAAGCATCGTTTATGGGAAGTTTTCCTGGTTGAAAAACTGCACTTTAACTGGGATGAGGTTCATGAAATTGCCGAACAATTAGAGCATATTGCATCTGATAAACTGATAGAAAAACTCGATCGCCATTTGAATTTTCCAAAATTTGACCCACATGGAGATCCTATTCCGTCAAAAGACGGTATTTTTCCTGAAAGGGATAAAGTACTGTTAAGTGACTTAAAAGTAGGGGATAGTGGTATTTGTGTAGGAGTAAAAGACACTTCTTCTTCCTTTTTAAAATTTTTGGATAAAAATGGAATCGCTTTAGGAGAAAAAATAAACATTTTGGAAAGAGAGGAATTTGACGCATCTTTAAAGATTCAAGTAGGTGAAGAAACACTATCCATTTCTCACCGCATAGCATCCAATGTTTACCTTAAAACTAATTAAACAGCACAAACTTCTATTCTTCTTTAAAAATAAGATTAAAGGAGCAGATTTTATTTCCTCCACTCCACTAGCCCTCCTTTTGCAGAGTCCACTTTAATGGAATAGTTGCCACCTCCCGAAACTATCCATCGCACTTTTACAGTTCCCATACCGGGTATGTTTTTCACGCTTATTTTGGAAGGGTTCTGTACTTGTTCTTCCACGATATTGAAGTCTGCATTTTCAACAACCATGCCGGCAACTACATTTGTACCACTAATGGTTATATAATCAGGTCGTTCAATATTGTACTTTAAATCCTGACTGGAATGTGTGGGCATTAACCTTTCGTTGTAAATTGTTGCAGTTACTTCTTTTAAACCACCGGCAAGATTTTTTTCCTGCACATCTAATACACTTAGTTTTGGGGTGTGAAAGGCATGATAGATCGTAAATGCCATATTGCGATGTGCATCTTGCTCCAGTAAAAATCCGGGATGTGCCCTGCTGAAATTCTTTTTGAAACCTCCAATTTCTATTGTTCCAAACTGTGGATGGTTATATTCTGCCCAAGGCACAAACGCGTCTCCA
>JBGTDF010000003.1:0-5468 GCA_041748455.1 Planktosalinus sp. | reverse complement strand
TATTCCCGGGAATAAAAGAAGAAGTTTTAACATATCTTTTACGCTATCCTGACTTAAAAGGCTTTGTATTGGAAACCTATGGTGCCGTAAATGCAACGGATGAAAATTGGTTTGTAAAGTTGCTTCAAAAAACAATTGATAAAAATATTTGTTTAAAAAACAATTAAATAAAATTGTTGCAGAGAGGAAGGGATTCGAACCCTCGATACGCTTGTGACGTATACACACTTTCCAGGCGTGCGCCTTCGACCACTCGGCCACCTCTCTATTTATTTCACGCCCCCTAAAATGTGCTTTTTTAACGGTGTGCCAAATAACAAAAAAAATTTTACGTGATAAAATTTTATGACGTTAAATTTATATCATTTCTCCCCTTAGTGATGTTTCAAATATGGTTTTGAAGACTTTAGGTGAAATATTTTGTCCTAACAGGTACATTAATTTTGTTATTGCGGCTTCTGTGGTTATGTCTTTGCCTGAAATAACCCCTATTTTTTTCAATTTAATACTGGTTTCATACTGCCCCATTGCTACACTTCCACCAGAACATTGGGTAACATTGATCACCGGAATGTCTTTATCAATGATTTTTTGAAGCAACTTCACAAACCAATTTTCATCTGTTGCATTTCCGGCGCCATAAGTTTCCAATACAACGCCTTTTAAGTCAGGATAGCTTAAAAGATATGTTAAAACTTCTTCTTTTATGCCCGGAAATAATTTTATCAGCAACACATTTGTCTCTAAAGTCGTGTGCACCTGCAGTTTTTTTCTTCGGTTTGCCTTGTTTAATTTTCCTTCATTAACAGATAAATGTACACCACTTTCTATTAAACACGGATAATTTAATGAAGCAAATGCCTCAAAATGTTCGGCATTTATTTTTGTGGTTCTGTTTGCCCTATAGAGTTTGTATTCAAAATATAGACCTACTTCAGTAATTACCGATTTACCATTATGTTGCAAAGCTGCAATCTGTATGCTTGTGATAAGATTTTCCTTGGCATCCGTGCGCAAATCCCCTATCGGCAATTGGGATCCTGTAAAAATTACCGGTTTTGCCAGATTCTCCAGCATAAAACTTAATGCAGAAGAGGTATAAGACATAGTATCGCTTCCATGTAAAACCACAAAACCATCGTGCGTGTCATAGTTATCCCTTATAATTTCTGCAAGTTGTACCCAGTATTTAGGCTGCATATTAGAACTATCAATAGGGGATTCAAAACTTACGGTTTCAATGTTACAGTCCAGAAGTTTTAGCTCAGGTATATGAGAGAGGAGTTCACTAAAATTAAAACTCTTTAGAGTGCCGGTTTCAAAATCTTTAATCATCCCTATCGTTCCGCCGGTGTAGATGAGTAAAATGGTAGATTTTGTATTCATATATACATATTTGTTTTATTTGGAAAAAACAGCAATAGAATTTTCTGTGGTAATGCGTGCTACTTCTTCCAGTGGCAGATTGTAAATTTCTGAAACTTTTTGCGCAATACCTAGAAGATAGCTGCTTTCATTTCTTTTACCTCTATAAGGCACCGGTGAAAGGTATGGGGAATCTGTTTCCAGCACAATATTTTCTATGGGAATTTGATGTAAGAACTGATCGACTTTTCCGTTTTTAAAGGTAACCACCCCACCTATCCCCAACTTCATATTATAGGAAATAGCGCGATGTGCCTGTTCTAAAGTTCCGGTAAAGCAATGAAATATGCCAAATAAACCCTCTGATTTTTCTTCTTCCAAAATATCAAAAATTTCATCAAAAGCATCCCGGCAATGTATAACTATAGGTAAATTAAACTTTTTAGCAAGCTTTATTTGGTATCTGAAAGCATCCTGCTGTATTGCAAGTGTGGAGGTGTCCCAATATAAATCAATGCCTATTTCCCCTACGGCATAAAAACTTCTTTCCTGAAATTGTTGTTCTACAAATGCCAGTTCTTCTTTATAGTTCTCCTTAACGGAAGTGGGATGCAACCCCATCATTAAAAAAACTTGTTCAGGATATTCTTTTTCCAAAGCATACATCGCGTCTGCATAACCGGAATCTATAGCAGGTATAAAAAATCGCTGCACGCCATTCTCTTTAGCACGATCCATGATCTCTTTGAGGTCTTCTGCAAAAGCCTCACTATATAAATGGGTATGTGTATCTGTTAAAATCATATATGCAAAACTAATTGTTTTTGTTCACTTATCTTTGTTGAAAATACAGAAGCACGTGGGAAGTTTACGAAACTATTTAGAAGCAAATAATTTTAACAGGGTAGCCTTAAAAAAAATAAATTCCAATCATTTTGAATTTAAAGCAAAAATAAATGGGGTTACCGGATCCTTTATTTTAGATACCGGTGCGTCCAACAGCTGCATAGGCACAGACAGTATCGCTCATTTTAAACTCATTGCTGAAGCAAGTGATGTAAAAGCTGCCGGGGCAGGTGCAGTCAATATGCAAACCCAAATTTCAGAAAAGAACACCTTACAAATAGGGGAATGGTCGCAGAAAAATGTTCATTTTGTAATTTTTGACTTAACTCATGTAAATGAGGCCCTGCAACTTTCAAATTCTTCTCCTGTTCATGGAATTTTAGGGGCTGATATCTTAAAAATGTCGAGGGCAGTAATTGATTATGGAAGAAATTGTTTGTACCTCAAAAAATGATACTTTAAATCTATTGATTTTTGTATCTTTAAAACAAAAAACTCAAAATTGAATTATCTGCTTTCTATTAGTTTTATACTGTTTCTTTCTTTGACTTCCTTTAGTCAAAATGAGGAAATTGTTTATCTTCAAAAATTAGAAAAAGCGTCAGATTCTAGTGTGAAATTAGAAGCTCTTGACTCCCTTTTATCCATTTCCGAAAGAAAAGAAAATTATGATGATTTCATACAATTTTCAGAAGCATACATTTCTTTGGCAATGTCTTTAAAAAAATATGATGCTGCTGCACGAAAGGCTATTAATGTTGCCTATTCGCTTAGCACCATAAAAAATAACCCGCGAAGAACCATTGCACTTATAGATACTGTCTTACCTCATTTTAATAAACTTACAGACACCTTTTTAAAAGCAAGTTTATATTTAAAAAGAGGTGGCGCTTACTTTGATATGGATTTAAATAAAGCAATTGCAGATTATACTTCTGCGATAGAAATATTTGAAGATAAAAATGCTATTTATAAAGCAGATGCTTATCTTTTCAGAGGGCAAGCTTACTCTACTTTAGGACAATTTGTTCCTGCAAGTGAAGACTTTAATGCAGCCTATATTCTTTTTGAAAAAGAAAAAGATTATGAATATATGTTGCACGCCAGAAGTGGTGAAATAATCATGTACAGTAAAAATAATTTTACCGAAAAAGCACAGGAACAAAGAGAAAAATTAATTGAGCAGTTACACGAATTAAAACTCTATTCTTATTTATCTACACACTATTATAATCAATCTTTGGACTATAAAAAGATTAACAAGCAAGATTTACGAGAAGAAATGCTTTTAAAATCGCTGAAATTTGCAGACTCATCCATTAATAGAAATTATATATTAGTAATCCTCCATAGTGCTTTTGCGGAACTATACTTCACTAAAAATGAAATTTCAAAAGGTCTTCATCACTTAGAAATCGCGGAAGAAAACCTGGAAGACGCCTCCAACCGAAGAGTTGCAAATTCAGTTTATTTAAATGCATTGGCACATTATCAAATAGCAAAAAATGACTATAAAAGTGCAGAAGAAAGCTCTCTTAAAAGACTGGAGAATGTTCAAGGCATGGGACATGATGAAGAAATTATAAGTGCACACTTACTATTGTCTGAAATTTATCAGAAATTAGGAGATCCTGAAAAGTCTTTATACCATTTTAAAATACATTCTGAAATCAAAGATTCTTTATATAGCCAAAACAAAACAAATGCTTTAGTGTATTACCAAACTCTTTACGAAACAGAAAGAAAAGAAAAAGATCTGGTAGCACAAAAAGGGGATATTGCCTTACTGGAACAAAAAAACACCTCCATAAAAAAACAATTTCTCTTTGGTGGGGCAGCTGTAACCATGGGTTTTATATTATTGTTTTTATTTAAAAATCAAAAAGACTTAAAAAGCAAAAAGGTAATGAACGAAAAATTCACTCAGGATCTAATGCTAGCTCAGGAAGAGGAACGAAAACGGGTGTCTAAAGATTTACACGATGGCTTAGGTCAAAGTTTATTGCTTATTAAAAATAAGGTGGTTTTAAATAAAGATGAGGATACAAAATTTATGGTAGAAAATGCCATTGAAGAAGTGCGCTCTATTTCCAGGGCACTTCACCCGTTTCAGTTACAGGAAATGGGAATTACAAAAGCTATTGAAAGTATTTTATACCAATTTGATGATACAACAGAATTGTTTATAAGTTCAGAAATTGATCCCATTGACGGAATTTTTGATATCCATCAAGAAGTGAATATCTATCGCATAGTGCAGGAAAGTTTAAACAATGTTTTAAAACACGCCAATGCCTCAGCAATAAAAATTAAAATAGAGAAAGAAAAAAACCATATTATTTTAATCATTCAAGATAATGGCGTTGGTTTTGATTTTTCAGAGCGCTATAACGATTTTAAAACTTTAGGACTAAAAACCCTAAAAGAACGGACCCGGTTTTTAAACGGCATCATGAAAATTGATTCCCAAACTAACAATGGCACTAAATTAGAATTCAAAATACCTTTTAAAAATGCATAATAGAGTAAGCATAGTTACCGCAGATGACCACCCGCTTCTTTTAAAAGGTCTAAATGACTTTTTAATTGAAAAGGGATATAATATAATAGGGTCTTCTGAGAATGGTAAAGATGCATATGAGCTGATCAAAACAAAAAAACCTGAAATCGCAATTCTTGATATACAGATGCCATTTTTATCAGGACTGGAAATTGCAAAACTTTGTTTTCAAAATAAACTAAGGACAAAAATAATATTAATAACATTCCATAAAGAGGCCTCCCTTTACCATCAGGCGCAAGAATTGCATGTTTATGGCTACTTACTTAAAGAATTTGCTATTGAGGAAATAGAAAACTGTATTGATTTTGTATCTAAAAACATCCCTTATTTTAGTAAAAAAATACAGGAACATGTAAATTTGAACCAGCCAAAAAATGAAAATCTAAAACTACTCACCCCTTCTGAACGAAAGATTTTAAAACATATCATTAAAGAACAAACAAATAAAGAAATTGCAGATGCGTTGTTTATTTCCCCCCGAACCGTTGAGAAGCATCGCAGTAATATTATTACAAAATTGAAACTCGAGTCCAAAACAAATTCCTTATTATTTTGGGCGAAAGAAAATCAAGATATTTTGGGGTTTTGAAAAAATACGAGTATATACGTATTGCAAAATTAAAATTAAAAATGTTACTTTGTTATTCCTCAATTAAATACAGCAATAAATTTGTACATGTATAATTATTTAACA
>JBGTDF010000002.1:0-13379 GCA_041748455.1 Planktosalinus sp. | reverse complement strand
TAACTCTGTAGATGCAAATTCAATCTTCCGGTATTGGGCACTTTGAAAACCGCTTGCAGGAGTCAATGTGGTCCTGAATTTCATATATTGCTCTGCTTCCATACCATCCCGCATTATATTAAAGGAGGAGGTAAGCATATCAAAATATCTGCTGATGCGCATCAATTTTGAGGAGAAGAAATCTGCGGTTAAATTGGTATTATGGGCAACTTGTTCAATTTCCCAGAGAATCATTTTAAATAACAATTCATTGATTTGATGGTACATGATAAATACCATTTCATCAGGCAGCTTTGTGCGTTGAATCTGAAGGTTGAGTAAGGCGTCTGTTTGGATATAATCCCAGTAAGTGATGGGTTTGCTGTGTAATAGTCCCTCTAAATGTACATCGACATCCTGACCTAAAGCAGAAAATTTTTTATCTAACTTTTCAAGAAGTTCTTTTGTTTTAGGGGATACATCCATTTATTTTGCTACTATTTTAAACCAGTGTTTTAAACCTTTATATTCATCTAAATCTGCATTTAACGAACCAACAGCTAAATCTGCTTTGATTTTTAATGGTATTTTATTGTCATCGTCAGAAATCCAGACAGTTAAACTTTCTTTCTCTTTAAATACACGACCTGATTCTACATAAGGCCTGAACACCAAAGTGGAAATCTGCCCAAATTTAGTTTTTATTACCTCCCTACGCAAAAACTTTAGACGAAATTTAAAGCTCTCTTCTCCATAAAACATGTCCACATCAGTAAAGTCACCGGGCTTTAGGGTTTTAGTGTCAATGTGATTCCGCAGGTAATAAAAAGTGGAAATCATATCCTGAACTCCTGCAGGAAAAGAAAAAGTTTCTTTTGTATTCTTTTTCTTATCAAATACAAGCGCTTCCCTTTTTGTATGGTTAAAATCTACCTGAATATCCCTGGTATGTCCTCCTTCATCAATATTTCTGATAAATCGATATGGAATGTCTTTTTGCTTATCCATATAACTCTCATAAATATCTTCCACCTTAAAAAACACCCTGGATACGCCTGTATTCCTGCCATAGCCTCTTACATGATAGACTTCTTTGCCATTCAATATAGCATTGTCTACCTGGAGGGTTGCATAACCGGCATTCAAAAATCCATAAGTGACCTTAAATTTAAACCACTCACCATCCTGAAACGCTTTTTTTTGTGCTGTTGCAGAAATACTTAAAAGTACAATAACTAGTAAAAGTAGATTTTTCATTCTTAATTTTATTTGGTTATGGGGTCTATTGCAATTGTCATTCCAAAAAAATTACTGGACAATAACTTCTATAGTAATGCCTTTAGTGTATTAAACAATAAAATTATAAAGTTCCTCTAAGTGCTTGTTCTCTTTCAATGGATTCAAAAAGTGCCTTGAAATTCCCTGCGCCAAATCCTCTTGCCCCCATACGCTGAATAATTTCAAAAAATAAAGTAGGTCTATCCTCTAAAGGCTTTGTGAAAATTTGCAATAAATACCCTTCTTCATCCGCATCTACAAGAATGGAAAGCCTTTGTAGCTCTTTAATATCTTCTTTCATAACCTCCATATGCGTACCCAACCTTAGGGGAATATCATCATAATATGCCTGTGGCGGTGGTGGCAAGAATTCAATACCTCTGGATTTTAACTGCGCTACCGTTTTTATAATATCATCTGTTGCCACTGCAATGTGCTGTACGCCCGGACTCTCATAAAAGTCCAGATATTCCTCTATCTGTGATTTTTTTGGTGCTTTTGCGGGTTCGTTGATTGGGAATTTAATCCTTCCGTTACCGTTGCTCATCACTTTACTCATTAAGGCAGAATACTCGGTATGTATTTGTTTATCATCAAAAGACAAAAAGTTTACAAAGCCCATCACATCTTCATACCATTTTACCCACTGGTTCATCTCTCCCCAACCCACATTGCCTACCATATGGTCAATATATTTTAAACCTACAGGTTCCGGATTGTAATCTGATTTCCACGGTTTGTATCCCGGTAAAAAAGTGCCATTATAATTTTTACGTTCCACAAAAATATGCACGGTATCGCCATAGGTATGAATACCGGAGCGAACCACCTCGCCGTGTTCATCTTTTTCTACCGTGGGTTGCATAAAAGGTTTTGCGCCACGTTTTGTGGTTTCTTCAAATGCACTGGTTGCATCTTCTACCCACAGTGCCACAACTTTTACACCATCCCCGTGTTTTGCCAAATGCTCGTTTATAGGAGAATTACTGTTTAAAGGCGTGGTTAAAACCAAACGTATTTTATCTTGTTTCAGCACATAACTTGCTCTATCCCTAACACCTGTTTCCAAACCGGAATAGGCATAAGACTGAAATCCAAAGGCGGTTTTATAGAAATGGGCTGCTTGTTTGGCATTGCCCACATAAAACTCCACATAATCAGTTCCTAATAATGGAAGGAAATCTTGTGCTCCTTCAAAAATTTTCTCAAGACCGTAGTTTACAGATTTTACTTCTTTATTCATTGTATGTATTTTTTTTGCCGTAAAAAATTACAGCCATGATTGGTAATAGGTTTCGTCAGCAATTTTCATTGCCTCATCGGTTAGCATTAATGGTTTAAAAGTATCTACCATAACTGCCAGTTCTTTGGTTTCTTTTTTCCCGATACTGGCTTCATAAGTCCCCGGATGCGGCCCATGCGGAATTCCCGCTGGATGCAGCGATATATTGCCCGGGGAGACACCTGTCCTGCTCATAAAGTCACCATCTACATAATATAACACCTCATCACTGTCAATATTGCTGTGGTTGTATGGCGCAGGTATGGAAAGCGGGTGATAGTCATACATTCTTGGCACAAAAGAACACACCACAAAAGCATCGGTCTCAAAGGTTTGGTGTACCGGCGGCGGTTGATGGATGCGGCCGGTTATAGGTTCAAAATCGTGTATGGAAAAAGCATACGGGAAATTATAACCATCATAGCCTATCACATCAAAGGGATGCGTGGCATAGACCATTTCAAAAATTTCGTCCTTCTTTTTTACTTTAATGATAAATTCCCCTTTCTCATCATTGGTCTCCAGTTCATAGGGTTTACGGATGTCACGCTCACAATATGGGGAGTGTTCCAAAAGCTGTCCAAACCAGTTTCTATACCTTTTTGGGGTATAAATAGGTCTTCTGGACTCCACGATAAACAAACGGTTGTCTTCGGTGTCAAAATCTATTTTATAAATTATTCCGCGCGGAATTAAAAGATAGTCTCCATATTTAAAATCGATATTCCCCAGAAATGTCCTTAGTTTACCGGAACCTTTATGGATAAACAAAAGTTCATCGGCATCTGTGTTTTTATAGAAATAATCTTGTGTTTTGTTTTGTGGCGCTGCTAGTGTGATATGACAATCACTGTTTGTCATTACAATTTTTCGGCTTTCGAGGTAGTCTTTTTCCGGAAGCACTTCAAATCCTTTTAATTTATAGGATTGTATATTATTTGGGTTGCTGATTTTAGGTGCAGCACTGTATTGTTTTCTGATTTCCTTGACCTGTGTAGGCCGATGATTATGGTATATATTGCAATACATCCCGTCAAAACCAATGGTACCGAAAAGTTGTTCATAATATAATTCCCCGTCAGGCTTGCGAAATTGCGTATGCCGCTTCGGCGGAATTTTTCCTAATGTATGATAAAATGGCATGATGTAAATATTTGAAAAACAAATATCGGAAAAATTTAGGAGACTAAAGATTAAGATATGGAACTGGTTTAAACTTTTTGTTTGGAACCGAAAATTTCGGCTTTTGTGCCCAGATGAAGTCAAGTTTTAGCAGCATAGCAGAGCTACGGTTCTGAAACTTGACGAAATATGGGTGCGAAATGTAAAATTTGCAGGTAAAAGAAAAAGTTTAAATCAGTTCATGATTAAAACCAAAAGCCTAAACTCACATAAAATTGGCTTTGTGTAGTTTCAGTAGAATAGGTGTAAAACAGTTCAATGGGCCCTATAAAAGTATCTGAAGCAAGACCTACAGCATATCCTCTATGCGGGATGCGGTCTATCCACGCTTTTGATTCAAATAAACGGTCACCTACATTGGCTACATTGGCAACTGCCGAGACATAGGTTTTTCTGTAAAACCGATAGTCCATTCGCAAAGAAGATTTTAAATACGTATCTCCTCTTAAACTTAAAGCATCATAGCCAAATAAGTGAATAAAATTATTGATGGGTTTATACCCATAACCGCCAACAAAAAAGTCTAACGTCGCGGTATCTTCACCTCCGATTTTAAATCCCCCTTCTGCGGTTAAATTAAAGGCTACATTCTTTATTGGGGTAAAAGCATATCCTAAAGAAGCTCTGGCAATGGAAAACTGGTCAAAATTTTCATTTAAACCGGAAGCGAGGGCATAAAAATTAAAGTTACCTTCAAAAAAAACTCCCCTTTTTGGAAAGTATTTGTTATCCCTGCTGTCCAGTTTAAGATTTCCAAAGGCACTGTAATAATTAGTGTTTTCAAAAACAGATGCACTGCTGGGGTCTTCTGCAATTAATGTTTCTGACTGGAATTTTAAATGCTTGTGCTCCACGCCCAGTCCCAGGGAATAAATTTGCTGAAACAAGGTTTGCACATAGATTTGGTTGGTAAAATCTTCATGCCTGAGTTCAATATTTGCCACCGAAGTGATATCCTCTACAATTTCAGGTGGGAAAAGGGAAAAGCGCACATTTTTTTTGAACCTGTTGTATCTGGATTTTACACCGAAACTCCAGTAGTACCCCTTGTCAATGTAGTAGTCAAAGTTATACCGTATGTTGTCCCCTAAAATCAAATCAAAGGACACTATATCATTTTTTTGCACCAATCGCTTACGCGTAAAATTAAGCAAGGCGGCACTTTTGTATATATCATCATAATGCACCGCAAAACGCAAAAGATTTTGGGTTTGGCTTTCCTGCAATTCTATATGTAAAATTTTTTCTTTCTCCTCATTTTCATCAAGATAATAATTTATTTGTTTAAAATTGCCTGTGGCAGAAAGGTTGTTCAGGCCTTCATTAAATTTTCCATAACTGATTTCTGTTGGGGTTTTCAGTTTTAACTTTCCTAAAATATAAGATCTGGTATATGCTTCATTGCCTGTTATTTGTACTTCTTGTATGGTCAGGCTGTCTGAGATCATTTTTTTTACTTTTATTCGCTCTGTTTCTTTCTGCTTACTGGCAAGTAGCTCTAACTCTGCTCTAAACTTTTGAGCTTCTTCATTTCCTGCTTTAATAATAGCCTCCCCACGATTAAAAGAAATAACCGAAAAATCTTTAATATCCGGGTGAATGTAAATGTCTGTTTTTTCCCTTTTGAGGAGCATATCATTTATAGTTCTGTAATTGTTGATTTGGACCAAAACATCAATGGCAGATCTTAAATTTTCCCTGCTTATCAAACTATCCTGCACGTCCACTCCAATAATGATGTCAGCACCCATTCTGCGTACCTCATCTATAGGATAATTATTGGTGACACCGCCATCAATTAGCAACTGCCCGTTGATTTCCACAGGGCCAAACAAGGAAGGCAGTGCACCACTGGCTGATATAGCTTGCGGTAAGTAACCTTTGTTCAGTTGTATGGATTTTCCGGTTTCCACATTGGTGGCCATACAGAAAAACGGAATTGGCAATTTAGAGAAATCATCTATATGGCTTACATGATTGGTTAGTTCATACATTAGATTATAGACATTCTGCCCTTTGGACAACGAGGTGGGAAATCCTATTTTAAAACCGTCAAAAGGTAAGGTTAGCGCATATTTTTCAGCATCTTCTTTTTCATAAAATGTTTTTGCGCTTCGCGGAAGGTTATCCTGTATTAATTCCTCAAAATTTATTACCTGAAAAATAGAATCCAATTCTTTTGCAGTATAGCCTGATGCATACAAACCTCCAATAATAGCACCCATACTGGTACCACCTATAAAATCAATGCGCACGCCCGCTTCTTCAATAATCTGAAGTACCCCTATGTGGGCAAGACCTTTAGCACCACCACCACTTAGTACCAGGCCAACCTTAATATCCTGAACATCCTCTTGCTGGCCTTGAAGTTTCCCTAACGAGAAGACAAGTAAAAGACAAGATATCCAAATAAATTTTCTCATTTTAAGGTTTGATAATATGCTATAATTTTTTCAGCCCTGCTGTTTCCCACAACCGCACTTAGTTCTGTAAATGTTGCATTTGCAATGCGTTTTACACTCTTAAAGTGGCGCAATAAATCCATTACTGTTTTGTCCCCTATACCGGGAATGGTTTCCAGCGCTGTTTCTAGCGCTTGTTTACTGCGTTTATCCCGATGAAACGTAATTCCAAATCTGTGGGCCTCGTTGCGCAGTTGCTGAATTATTTTTAATGTTTCTGATTTCTTATCTAAATATAAGGGAATTGGGTCGTTCGGGAAAAATAATTCTTCTAATCTTTTTGCAACACCCACAATGGCAATTTTCCCGCGCAATTCTAATGCATCCAGACTTTTTAGGGCCGAAGAAAGTTGTCCCTTCCCTCCATCTATGATGATTAATTGCGGCAAAGGTTGCTTCTCCTCCTGTAATCTTTTGTACCGGCGATATACTACTTCTTCCATCGAGGCAAAGTCATCAGGGCCTACCACAGTTTTGATGTTGTATTTGCGATAGTCTTTTTTGCTGGGCTTTCCGTTTTTAAAAACCACACAAGCTGCCACTGGATTGCTTCCCTGAATGTTGGAGTTGTCAAAACATTCTATATGCCGGGGTTCTTCGGGTAGGCGAAGATCTTTTTGCATTTGCGCCATGATGCGGTTTTCATGCCTGTTTGGATCTGTTATCTTAATTTGCTTAAAACGCTCCATACGATGGTATTTTGCATTTCTGGTAGAAAGCTCTAAAATGTGTTTTTTATCACCCAGTTGTGGAATGTGTACTTTAATTTCTTCCCCTAAATCTAACGCAAAGGGTACATAAACCTCCCTGCAATGGGATTGAAAACGCTGCCTGATTTCTATAATTGCGATTTCGAGAAGTTCTTTGTCGCTTTCGTCAAGCTTTTTCTTTATTTCTAAAGTGTGTGAGCGAATAATGGACCCATAGGAAAGTTGCAAAAAGTTTACATAGGCATAACTTTCGTCAGAAACAATCGAAAACACATCAACATCATTAATTTTAGGGTTTACGACGGTGGATTTAGATTGGTAGTTTTCCAGGATTTCTATTTTTTCCTTAAGCCGCTGGGCATCTTCAAACTTCAGATTTTTTGCATACGCTTTCATTTGATTGCGGAAACGCTGCAGCGAATCTTTAAAATTTCCTTTTACCAGTTGCCTTATAGCATCTATATTTTCATTATAGTCAGTTTCTTCCTGTCTGTTTTCACAAGGTGCTATACAATTTCCCAGATGAAATTCCAGGCAAGCCTTGTATTTTCCCGCCTCTATTTTATCTTGAGATAAATCATAGTTACACGTGCGCAACGGGTAAAGACCTTTAATTAAATCCAGTAAGGTATGCACGGTTTTCATACTGGTGTAGGGACCGTAGTATTCTGACCCGTCCTTAATCATTCTTCTGGTGGGGAACACCCTGGGAAAGCGTTCGTTTTTAATGCAAATCCAGGGATAGGATTTGTCATCTTTGAGCATCACATTATAACGTGGCTGGTGTTTTTTTATGAGGTTGTTTTCCAGGAGCAGGGCATCGGTTTCAGAAAAAACAACAATGTGTTTTATGGTCCTTATTTTTTTTACCAGAACGCGCGTCCTACCGTTATCCTGGGTTTTATTGAAATAAGAGGCAACCCTTTTTTTCAGGTTTTTTGCTTTCCCTACATACAGTAATTTATCTTCCTTGTCATAATACTGGTAAACCCCCGGGCTGTCAGGAAGCGTGGTAATTTGTATTTCTAAGGAAGTTTTCTCCATTGGTGTAAAGGTAGAAAATAGATGTTAGACAGTAGATGTTAGATCTGAGATTTTAGACG
Source organism: Planktosalinus sp. (assembly GCA_041748455.1). Classification (GTDB taxonomy): domain Bacteria; phylum Bacteroidota; class Bacteroidia; order Flavobacteriales; family Flavobacteriaceae; genus Planktosalinus. The sequence continues at coordinate 5,383 of JBGTDF010000002.1, read as the reverse complement.
TGAGATTTTATAGAAAATCAAATCGGGATCTCACAATCAAAATTTTTGTAATTTGTAATTTCCAAATTAATCATGGATTTTCGACACTTCGACTTCGCTCAGTGCAGGCTCAGGGTGACAGTTTTGGCTCTTCGGCACTTCGACTTCGCTCAGTGCAGGCACAGGGTGACAGTTTTGGAATTTGGATTTTGGAATTTGATTTTTGAAAACATGGCAGATCACAACGAACTCGGAAAAATAGGGGAGAAGCTTGCAAAGGAATTATTGCAGGCTAAGGGATATGAAATTATGTCCCTCAACTTCACGTATGAAAAAGCCGAAGTGGATATTATTGCAAGAAAAGATAATTTAATGGTTTGTGTGGAAGTAAAAACGCGTAATTCCTCCTTTTTTGGGGATCCCCAAAGTTTTGTCACTCCCGCTAAAATTAAACAGATTGTTAAAGCGATGAATTTTTACCTGATTGAAAATGAAATTACCCTGGAAACCCGGTTTGATATCATTGCCGTTTTAAAAAACAAAACCACAGAACAGGTAATGCATTATGAAGACGCGTTTTATTTTTTTTAAGTGGGCGGGTAGAAGCCATAGATTATTGCCGATGTTTTAAACGTTTTCATTCGATTAGTTTTGGTTTTCCCCAAATCGCTTTGTTTTCGGAACCAATAATCCATTCCGATAACATTTCTCCATTTACGATTGTATCCGTTACTACAAAATAAAGAGGATTTAAAGGATTTCGGCTTGTTAATAGTGATGGTTCGACTTCTGGTATTATAATTACTTTCTGTCCAGGTTTAAATACTTCCTCTTCGCAATAAGATAGTACCGAAACTTTTTTTGGTAAGTCTTTATCTGTAGTTGTACCGATTATTAAAGCGTATGGTACAACCTCGGTAGCGCAGGAAGTTCTGTTTTCATAAAAATCCGTTATAGTTAATTCGAATTCTTTTTCTGGCTCAATAAAATCAAATAGTAAATCCCTTTCTTTAGATTCTTCAATTTCCACAATAGGTTCGCTTTTGGAGGTTTTTGAATTACAACCCACAAAAGAAATCAAAATAAATATTAAAATAAATTCTCTCATATGTTTTACAACGCTCTAAGCTATCTCACGTTGCTGAAAATCCGATAGACACGAGCGCAGCGAACTGGCCGTAGGCCCCCGATGCTTCGGGGTTCCGAGGGAGCCGGTAGAAGCCATAGATTATAGTTGATGTTGTGGCGTCGTTTTTTTATTCGGTTATAAAAAGGTAAGTCCGATTTTTCTGTTCAGTCCTTGCTCAAAAATTCTGATTAAAGTGGAGAGCTGAATATTTCCTTTTGCATTTTCGAGTTTCGAAATATAACTTTTCTTGGTTCCTGACTTATCTGCCAATTGTTCTTGTGTCATATTTGCTTCTTTTCGAGCCGATTTAAGCATTTCACTAATGATAAACATTTGAGCACCCTCTTCGTATTTGTTTCGACTTTCAGTTCCAATTTTTCCGTGTTCAAGTTCGATTAGCTCGTCAAATGACTGTATGTCTTTATAATCTTTCATTTTTCTTATTTTTTATTGCTAAAATATCGATTCATTAATTCTACCGCTTTGTCAATTTCATTTTGCGGTGTTTTTTGTGTCTTTTTTTGAAATCCGTTAAAAAGTACAACAAGTTGTCCTTCATCAAAGCAGCAAAAAATCCTGTAGATGTTCGATTGATATTCAACACGAATCTCATAAAGTCCGTTAGTTCCGGTGATATGGTCTAAAAACTTTTTAGGAACTCGGTCTACTTGATTAATCAGTTCGAAAACATATTGTATTTTACCTTTGACTTTTTGATCTTGCTTTTGGTAAAACTCAATAAAGTGGTTCTCGTAGAAGATAATCTTTCTGCTCATTCCGCAAAGTTATCTCAAAAGATAACATTATCCAAATATTTTGTGGGATGATTTTGTTTATTCTTAATGCACCACAACGTGTTCGTGTATGGAAAGTTGTGTGTTTGCGTGCGAGGATTTTTCGAAGGAGACGAGCGCAGCGAACTGGCCGTTAGGCCCCCGAAGCTTCGGGGTTCCGAGTGAGCCGGTAGAAGCCATAGATTATGAGCCGATGTTGTGCATTGGCTTTCTACGTTCTGCTTGCGTAATCAAGTTATTTCGTTTTGTTACGCAAAATCTTAATTTGCTCCTGGACATTTTCGCGAGCTACTTTTTTCCACTTTTCGATTATTTTTTTTTCTTGCTCTTTTAAATTCGGCGGTGGTGGTGGAGGCAGAATATGCCAGGGCTCGTCAATGTTTGTGGTTAATCCACAATCGTTTATTTTAAAATCAGTTGAATATGTTCCAAAAAATAACCATTGTCCTTTTTTACTTACTATTGGACTACAATATTTAAGATTGATTCCTTTTATTTTTTGGCCAACTTTTAAGTCGCCTTTAAAAACCTCACAAATTACAATTTCATATTCGGTTTCGAATTCATTGATGTTTTTAACATCGCCAATGAAAACGTCATCAACATATTCATATTCCATATTAGTTGCGTTTCGCCAATTTCCTATCGGTGCGCAATCACATAAACTCATTCCGTTTGGAATAAGAAATATCGTTAGTATAATGTAATAAAAATAAGTCACATTTTTTTTCTAGCTAATGCACAACGTTTTTGGCTATGGTTTGCTGCGTTGGTTAAGCAATAAATTTAGTAAATAAAAACTGACCATTCACGCTTGCATGGTTTTTCCAAAGGAAAAACTACCAAGCAGTAAACTATAGCCGGTGTTGGGCTTTCGTTTTTTAAATTTCTTTGTCTAATTTTTTAGGATTCTGTCTTGTGTCAAATATTGTAACAACATTAATCCGTTCAGAATTGTAGCGATAATATAAGGTTGTTTGTTTCGTGATCACACATTTCTTTAATCCTTTTCCTTTTTTCGATTCGGGAAATATTTCAGGTTGGTTTTTAATTATTTCTATCGAAGAATCTAATTTTTCAACAAAGTCCCTTTTTACCTTGACAGACCATTTTTCAATCAAGTATTCGAAAAGTTTATCTAATTTCTTTTCAGCTGTTTTTGAAATAATAACTTTTCTACTCAACTATCTGTGTTTTTGTATAAAAGATTCGTAATCCGTCACTTCTCCGTTTTCTATTTCAAGAGAAGCTTTTTCAATTTCTTCTCGTTGTTTCAAGGATAAGTCGTCCCAAAAGTCAGAGGATTTTTCTTTTTTGAAGATTTTTTTAATGGACTCGATTATTCTTGGATTTTCAGTATCCAAAAGCATCTTAACCAATTCTATTTTTTCTGCTTGAATATTCATCGCATTTTATTTATAATCAAAAATAATAATTTAAGCTTGAAATTTTGTTATGAAAACGAATTTTTTAAATGAAGCCCAACGTCTCGGCTCGTATGTTTACAATGTTTAATTTATTATCCATAAATATAGTAGTTTTCCATTTAATAATAAGAGCTAAAATAGAAGGGACAGAGAGTTTCTCGGCTAGATACAATTAGTGATATCGTTTCATAGAAATCCGCCCTTCTATAGTTCTCTTAGAATCTGAACAGTACCTAGATCCACATAGTAGAGATCGAATCAAATGCGAGCAAAGATGGCAAAGGGAATTATGGCTTTAAAAAACAATTATAATGAATACAATATTGAAACAATGTTTGGGTATCGATGTCTCTAAGTCAAGCTTGAGCCTATCTTTAGGTTATCTGACTAATAATCTAAGTAAGAAATTTGAGAGTCATGTAGATGTCAGTAATGATCTTTCGGGCTTTAAGGTCTTGCATAAATGGTTAAAGAAATCCATTGATGCTGGGATTAATTTCACAATAGTTATGGAAGCCACAGGTGTCTATCGTCAGCATGTGGCACATTACCTTTATGAGCAGGGATATGATGTATGTATTATGCAATCGGGCCGTGTAAAGCGCTATGCCCAAAGCTTGGATCAACGCTCCAAGACAGATGCCCTGGACAGTAGAATGCTGAGCATGCTGGGCCTGGAAAGGAACCTTCGCCCTTGGCATCCACCAAGTAAAACCTTGCAACAATTAAAGGTATTGAGCCGAGAGCGCAGTACGTTATTGAAGGACAGAACGGTAGAGATCAATCGTCATGGAGCGATTTTATCAAGCGTTGGCAATAATACCAAGGCATCGAAAAGGCATGGGGCCAGGCTTAAGCTGTTGGACCTCCAGATAGAATCCATCGAGGAGGAGATGCGCTGCTTGATATCCAAGGACAGTGCATTGAAGAGGAAAATTGATTTTTTGGAAAGCATACCCGGTATTTCTTTCATTTCAGCAGCTACAGTCGTTGGAGAGACCTTAGGGTTTGAATCAATAACCAACGGGAAACAGTTGACAAGTTATGCAGGCTATGACGTTGTATTAAGAGAATCGGGGAATTTTAGGGGGAAAACCAGAATAAGTAAAAGAGGGAATAGCCATATCCGGGCAGTCCTGCACATGCCATCAATGACCTGTGTGCGTTGCAATCCCACATTGAAAGAGTTTTATAACAGATTAAAGCCCAAAAAGGCAAAGCCATTGGTTGCACTGGTGGCCGTACAACGTAAACTATTACTGTTGATGTTCACTCTATGGAAGAACGAAGAGAACTATGATGCGGAATTTGAAAATAAAAAGCAGCAAAAGCAAGAAGCCTTTGCTGCGCAGGATAACAATTTGGTAAACCAATTTGTTTCCTAAAATTTTAGAAGAAAAACTTGTTTTATAACACAGTACCTATAACCTGTGGCGTGGATTGAGCAACTAATTTAGCAAACAAAACCCAAACCTGAGGAAAATCCGTGAGGATTTTCCGAGTGAGCGTGTACAAGCCATAGATTGTAGCTGGTGTTGGCAATAGTTTTTATTCTGCTTTTACTTTTTCGGTCAGTTTATTAAATATATTTCTCAATTCCGTTTCTTCTATCAAATCAAAAATGTCTAATAAATAACTAACACTCTCGATTTTCCATGCATTTTGATTAATATTCCGCGTGTATTTATTTAAGAGTTCGTTTAGGCTTGATTTAGTTACAATTCCGTCAACTTCTTTTTCCAATTCAAGAATAAATTCATTTAAAGTATTGAAAGAAGTTTTACTATCTCCCCAATCTCTTTCCGCTTCAATTATTTTTACCGCAATCTTTTTATCAGTTTCGCTTTGAAATTGGTTTTCCTCGACTAGTTCAAATAATTTATCAAAAGTCAGTAAAGGAATTTCAGTCATAATGATAGATTAAGAGTAAGAATTCGTTTTTTTCAAATTATTGCCAACGTTTGTCGGCTATAACCTGTGGCGTGGATTAAACAACTAATTTAGCAAACAAAACCCAGACCTGAGGAAAATCCGTGAGGATTTTCCGAGTGAGC
>JBGTDF010000001.1:0-5526 GCA_041748455.1 Planktosalinus sp. | reverse complement strand
TCCCATGATGTTGTAATAAAGGAAAATAAAAATACCCATCGCAAGCGTGGTATTGATGTTATCCGTGGGCGATCCGAAGCCCGGAACCAACCCGATAAGGTTGTTCACGAGAAGCCAAAGAAACACAAAACTCAGCCAACTTCTCAAGGATGAAAAAGTACATTGTTTACCACCTGATCATAAAATAAAAATGGATAGTTTGGTAAAGAAAGAACTTCTAGAAACCCCTCATCAATAACATCCATATCCCCAGCCAAAAAATCGGTATTGCCTCCACCCAAAAACTTGCATAATACTCTTGTTGCGTCTCTTTTGAAAAACCTAAAAACAGAGCTGCGATAATAGCTATACTTATATCGGCCCAAATATTTACCCAAACCCCTTCATAAAGCCAAAAAGAAAAACAAACAAACAGGGCAAGCAAAGCCATGCCAAGAATTTTTGTTTTTTGAACACCAATTTTCTGTGGAATAGTGCCAAGGCTAATGGAATCCTTATTCACATCCCTGATTTCAAAGGGCAATACTACCACCAGTATAAATAAAAATCGTTGAAGAAAATTAAGAAGATATAAAATGTCAAAGGATGGATCATTCTGTACTACCGGCAAAACCAATGTCACCGTAGTACAAACCAATGCTATAACAAAGATTTTACCTCCATGGATACTCCTTAAGTTTTTCCCGTTGGAAGAAAAAGTAAAGGAATAAAAAAAAGTAAGTATCCCACACAAAAGGGCTGTAAGTTGTGTCCAAAAAGAAAGCCGTGTAAAAAAGTAAACGGCAAAAAGAAAACTCAAAATAGTGAATCCGGAAATAATTTTGAGGGCATTTGGCACCGCTTTTTCATTCCGTTTTAAGACATCATAATATTTTATAAAATTATACCCGCAAACACTTCCAAAAAAAACAAAGAAAACCAAAGATAAATCCGGTGATAAATTAAGATAATAATAGCTAATCAAAACCAGGCAGGCCAACGCCAAACTCAGGTGAATACTGCTATGTATATAAAACCGGAACAAAAAACTAAGTGCCTTCACCCCGCAAAAATAAAGAACCTGTTCATAACCTTCTATTTTAGTTGAAAAGTTAACATTTTCCGTCTTTCAAAATCTAAAAAAATACACTTTAAATATGTAATTTTGCGTGCTTAAATATATCATATCCATGAACACCGATTCTTTTGCATTACGCCATATAGGCCCAAGGGAAAATGACCTTGCCGCCATGTTAAAAACAGTAGGGGCTGCTTCTATGGAGCAACTCATTTATGAAACCATCCCCGATGATATCCGCCTTAAAAAAGAATTGGATTTGGCAACCGCACTTACTGAGCAGGAATATCTGGCCCATATTTCGGGATTAGGCTTTAAAAATAAAGTATTTAAAACTTATATAGGTCTTGGCTATCATCAGGCCATTCTACCGCCGGTAATCCAGAGGAATATTCTGGAAAACCCGGGATGGTATACCGCTTATACCCCTTATCAGGCTGAAATTGCCCAAGGTCGTCTGGAAGCACTATTAAATTTCCAGACCATGATTACCGATCTTACCAAAATGGAACTCGCAAATGCCTCCCTTCTGGACGAGGCTACTGCTGCCGGTGAAGCAATGACACTTTTATATTCCGTTAGGGAGCGCAATCAGGTAAAAAATGAAGTTGTCAAATTCTTTGTTTCGGAAGAAGTTTTACCACAAACCATTTCCCTATTAGAAACAAGAGCCGTACCACTGGAGATTGAACTGGTTGTTGGTAATCACGAAGAATTTACTTTTTCCAAAGATTATTTTGGTGCACTTTTACAGTATCCCGGAAAATCAGGACAGGTATATGACTATGCCGATTTTATAGCTAAAGCTAAAGAAAACGATATTAAAATTGCCGTTGCGGCTGATATTTTAAGCCTTGTCAAGCTAAAAGCCCCAGGCGAAATGGGTGTGGATGTAGTTGTGGGAACCACACAACGTTTTGGAATCCCATTGGGTTACGGGGGTCCGCACGCAGCTTATTTTGCAACCAAAGAAGCTTATAAGCGCAGCATTCCCGGAAGGATTATTGGTGTGACCAAAGATACCGACGGTAACAGGGCGTTGCGTATGGCACTGCAAACACGTGAGCAACACATTAAAAGGGATAAAGCAACATCCAATATTTGTACCGCACAGGTATTACTGGCGGTTATGGCCGGGATGTATGCCGTATATCACGGCCCTAAAGGACTGGAGTATATTGCAAACAAAGTGTATAATTCTGCTGCTACCACTGCACATGCCTTGGAACAATTAGGCTTTGAACAGTTGAATGCTACTTATTTTGACACTATTAAAATCAAAGCCAGTACAGAAATTATAAAACCGGTTGCTGAAGCCAACGAGGTGAACTTCTATTATCTGGATGAGGAAACGATTTCCATCTCTTTTAACGAAACCACCAATCTCGATGATATTAATACCATTATCCGCATTTTTGCGGAAGCTACTTTCAAAGAACTTATCATCGTTGATAAATTAGAAACAGGCGATAAAATTCCGCAGTCTGTAATTAGAAAAACAGATTTCTTGACGCACGAGGTATTCAACACTTACCATTCAGAAACAGATATGATGCGTTACATCAAGAAATTGGAGCGAAAAGATTTATCCTTAAACCATTCGATGATTCCCCTGGGTTCATGTACCATGAAACTAAACGCTGCTGCTGAAATGCTTCCGTTAAGCAATCCGCAGTGGGGTAATATACATCCTTTTGTTCCTGTAGAACAGGCAGAAGGCTATCAGACGGTTTTAAAGAAACTGGAAGAACAACTAACTGAGATCACAGGTTTTGCGGCGACCTCGTTGCAGCCCAACTCCGGCGCACAGGGCGAATTTGCAGGATTGATGGTTATTAGAGCCTATCATTTATCCAGAGGGGACAAACACCGAAATATTTGTTTGATCCCATCTTCTGCTCACGGAACCAATCCGGCTTCTGCTGTAATGGCTGGAATGCAGGTAGTGGTTACCAAAGCAAATGAATTTGGTAATATCGATGTGGAAGACCTGAGAGAGAAAGCCATAAAATACAAAGACAACCTTTCATGTTTAATGGTTACCTATCCTTCTACGCATGGGGTTTATGAATCTGCCATTCGCGAAATCACCAATATCATCCACGAAAATGGTGGTCAGGTATATATGGATGGTGCAAATATGAATGCTCAGGTGGGATTGACCAATCCCGGAGCAATTGGCGCTGACGTTTGTCATTTGAATTTACACAAAACATTTGCCATTCCCCACGGAGGTGGCGGTCCCGGTGTTGGACCCATCTGCGTTGCAAAACAACTGGCTCCTTTTCTACCCGGAAATCCGGTGATTAAAACCGGTGGTGAAGAAGCCATCACGGCAATTTCAGCAGCACCCTGGGGGTCATCTTTAGTTTGTTTGATTTCTTATGCATATATCACTATGCTGGGAGTAAACGGCATTAGAAAATCCACGGAATATGCAATTCTTAATGCAAATTACATCAAAGAACGTTTAAAAGGACATTATGAAACTTTATATTCCGGGGAGCGTGGAAGGGCAGCACACGAAATGATTATTGATTGTCGTCCGTTTAAAGCAAATGGCATTGAGGTAGTTGATATAGCAAAGCGCCTTATGGATTATGGTTTTCACGCACCCACAGTTTCATTTCCGGTTGCCGGAACTTTGATGATTGAACCTACTGAAAGTGAGAGTAAACCTGAACTGGATCGTTTTTGTGATGCTATGATTTCCATCAGAAAAGAAATAGCAGAAGCAAGTGCAGAAAATCCGAATAATGTGTTGAAGAATTCACCACATACTTTAAGAATGCTTACCACAGATACATGGGATTTTCCATATACCAGGCAGCAGGCGGCATTTCCACTGGATTATATTTCCGATAATAAATTCTGGCCAAGTACCCGAAGGGTAGATGATGCTTATGGAGACAGAAATTTAATATGTACCTGTGCTCCTATTGAGGAGTATATGGAAGCATAATTTTTATTGAATACATTATAAAAGGGGTTTTTGAAATAAAAATCCCTTTTTTTCTTGATAATTTGTTAATCTGAATCAAAAAGTTCATTAAAACCATATAATCGTTTTCATTCCTATTAATATTTAGTAATTTTGGAAAAAATAGCAAATTCCGCATGAATACTTCCGTAAAAATAACAGGTGTAGGCAGTTATATCCCCAGTGAGGTTGCAAAAAACGAAAATTTTGGTGATTATACATTTTTGAATGAAGATGGTTCCGGTTTTACTGAACCTAATTCCACCATTATTGAAAAATTCAAGGCCATTACCGGTATAGCTGAAAGACGATACATTACCAAAGAAATGGTAACCTCAGATATTGCTTTTCTGGCGGCAGAAAAAGCAATAGCCAAGTCAGGCATTGACCCTGAGGAATTGGATTACATCATTGTAGCGCATAATTATGGGGATGTAAGACATGGTACCGTTCAAAGTGATACGGTCCCAAGTATTGCGTCGCGGGTAAAGCATTTGTTGAAAATTTCCAACCCTAAATGTGTGGCTTATGATATGCTTTTTGGCTGTCCCGGATGGCTCGAAAGTGTCATTCACGCCCACGCGTTTATAAAAGCAGGCATAGCAAACAAGTGTTTGATAATTGGAGCTGAAGCACTTTCCCGCGTGGTGGACAAACACGACAGGGATTCCATGATTTATAGCGATGGTGCAGGTGCTGTAGTTCTTGAAAAAACAGATGGTGATGGTGGCATTTTAGCCCACGATACCGTAACGCACACAAAGGAAGAAGCACATTTTATTTATTTTGGCAAAAGCAATAATGCCGAAGACAAAAACAATATAAATTATATAAAAATGTATGGCCGTAAGGTGTATAATTTTGCATTGACAAACGTACCCTTGGCTATGAAAACCTGTATCGATAAAAGCGGTGTAACTATCGATCAAGTAAAGAAAATTTTCATCCATCAGGCAAACGAGAAGATGGACGAAGCTATTTGCCAAAGACTTTATAAGCTTTATGATAAAGAAATGCCCAAAGACATTATGCCCATGAGCATAGGCAAACTGGGAAACAGTAGTGTTGCAACCATACCCACCTTACTGGACCTTGTTCTGGAAGGTTCCATGGAAGGGCATCACGTGAAAAAAGGGGATGTGGTAGTATTTGCAAGTGTAGGCGCCGGCATGAACATCAATGCGATGGTGTATAAATTTTAACAGAATAAGTAGCTTATTAGAAAATGAAATTAAACCAGATAGTATATAAAATCATATATCAAAGTAATGTTAATTACCTTCTTAGAAATATAAATTATAGCTTACGAGGTTTTATATCAAAAAAAATTAAAATTCCCCCTGCAGGATTATTACATTGTAAAACAAATTCGGGAACCATAAAAATCCATACGAATCAAACAAGTTATTTAACCCAATTGTTATTTTGGAAAGGATATAAACATTTTGAATATTCAGAAATATTTGAAGATCTAAGTAAAAATATTTCT